>URWH01000045.1 GCA_900551515.1 uncultured Porphyromonadaceae bacterium | reverse complement strand
CCCCGACCCTCTGCTTGTAAGGCAGACGCTCTGAACCAGCTGAGCTAAGCGCCCGTGCGGTTTGCCGCGAAAGCGTTGCAAAGGTAGGCATATTTTTTAAACTGACAAATCTTTTTGTCAAAAAAAATCCGCAACCGTCGTTTTTTGCCTCTCCGGAGCTGTTTTTCAAACCGATTGTTTGTGAATGTTGTTAAAAATTCGTTAGTTTGCACAATCTGCCATGAGATTCTGCATTCCGCTTCTCACAGTTTTTTTCAGCCATGACTGATTTCAACACCCCGCCCTCTGTCCGTAACCGCTCCTTTTTCCGCCGAGCCGCCAATCTCTACATCGACGGCTTCCGCTCCATGACCGTCGGACGCTCGCTTTGGGTGCTGATCATCCTGAAGCTCCTGCTGCTTTTCGCCGTTTTCAAGCTATTCTTTTTCCCCGACCTGCTACAGCGCGACTATGACAACGATGCCGACCGCGCACAGGCCGTGAGAAACTCCCTCACTCACGAACGATAGAGATTCATCAACGAAACAACTGACTTATAAAAAACCTATAACCACCTAATTATGGACAATCTGATGAGTGTCGTGGATTGGTCGAGAGCGCAGTTTGCGCTGACGGCCATGTACCACTGGCTTTTCGTCCCCCTCACACTGGGACTCTCGGTGATTGTGGCAGTGATGGAAACCATCTACTACCGCACCCGCAGCGAACGTTGGCTGGCCATCACTAAATTCTGGATGCTCCTGTTCGGCATCAATTTTGCTATCGGCGTGGCCACCGGCATCATTCTCGAATTTGAATTCGGCTCCAACTGGTCAAACTACAGCTGGTTCGTAGGCGACATCTTCGGCGCCCCCCTCGCTATCGAAGGACTGTTGGCTTTCTTTATGGAGTCGACATTTATAGCCGTGATGTTTTTCGGCTGGAAAAAGGTGAGCCCCGGCTTCCACCTTGCCTCTACATGGCTCACCGGCATCGGAGCCTCGCTCTCGGCTCTGTGGATCCTCGTGGCCAACGGCTGGATGCAGTATCCCGTAGGCATGGAGTTCGACCCCGCGCAGATGCGCAACGTGATGGACAATTTCTGGGCCGTGGCCTTCTCGCCCGTGGCCATCCACAAGTTTTTCCACGCCGTGTTCAGCGGCTGGGTGCTGGCCGGCGTCTTCGTCATCGGCGTTAGCTGCTGGTTTCTGTGGAAGAAACGCAACGTCGGCATGGCCACACGCTCCATCAAGGTGGGTGGCATAGTCGGCGCCGCCGGTATGCTCCTGACCCTATGGTCGGGCGACGGATCGGCTCTCGATGTCGCCCGCGTACAGCCTATGAAGCTGGCTGCCATGGAGGGTCTCTACAACGGCAAATGCGGCCAGGAGATCGTGGTATTCGGCATCCTCAATCCCGAAAAGACGGCGCAGAACGATGCCGACCCCTATCTCTTCGACATCTCTATTCCCAAAGGCCTCTCCATCCTCGCCACGCATCAGCTCAACGCTTTCGTGCCCGGCGTCAACGACCTCATCGACGGCATAGAGATTAAAGAAAACGGCGACACCGTGCGCACCGATTCCTATGCCCGACGAATCGAGATCGGCAAGGAGGCACATGAGGCTCTGAGACGTTTCGACGCCGCTTCGGCGCGCGGCGACTCGGCCGCAATGGCCGCCGCTTCGGCCGATCTAAAGGCCAGCTACCGCTACTTCGGATACGGATATCTCGACTCACCCTACGACGCCGTGCCCCCCGTGGCTCTGACGTTCTATTCGTTCCACACCATGGTGATCCTCGGCGGTTATCTCGTGATCTTCTTCATCGTTGTCCTCTGGGCTGTCTACCGCCGCAAGAAATGGCTCGCCAACCGCTGGGTGCAGCTCGCCGGCATGATCTCCATTCCAATCGTGTATGTGTGCAGCCAGGCCGGTTGGGTCACAGCCGAAGTGGGCCGTCAGCCCTGGATCATCCAGGACATTATGCCGGTGCAGGCCGCCATCTCCGACATCCCCGCAACGACCGTCATACTCACATTCTGGCTCTTCGCCGCCATGTTCACGGCTTTCCTTGCCGCCGAAGTGGGCATAATGCTGCGCCAGATCTCCAAAGGCTCAAAAATCGATTATGAATCATTAAAGGATTGAAACTGACTACTATGACAACATTAGAATATCTTCAGCATTACTGGTGGCTGCTCATAGCCGTGCTTGCCGGAGCCCTCGTGTTCTTGCTTTTCGTGCAGGGCGGACAGTCGATGCTCCTCAACCGCGGCAACACGGCCACCGACCGCACCATCATGGTCAACGCCCTCGGCCGCAAGTGGGAGCTCACGTTCACCACTCTCGTCACTTTCGGCGGTGCCTTCTTCGCTTCGTTCCCCCTGTTTTATTCCACCAGCTTCGGCGGCGCATACTGGCTGTGGATGCTCATCCTTTTCAGCTTCATCCTGCAGGCCGTGAGCTATGAATTCCGCTCGAAGCCGGGCAACATCTTCGGCACGCGCACCTATGATGTGTTCCTCTTCATCAACGGTTGCGTAGGCTGTGTGCTGCTGGGCGTGGCCGTCGCCATGATGTTTTTCGGCGGCGAATTCATCGTCTCCAAAGCGAGCATCCTCGACGTTCAGGCACCCGTGATCTCCGTGTGGGGCCCCGACCACGGCATCGAAGCCATCTTCCAGTGGCGCAACCTGCTGCTCGGCTTCACCGTATTCTTCCTCGCGCGCACACTGGCCTCGCTCTATTTCATAAAGAATGTGGCACACGACGAGCGCTTCCTCAAGCGGCAGCGCCGCTCGGTTCTGATCAACGGCTCGATATTCACCGTGCTATTCCTCGTGTTTGCCTACGTCCTGTTCACGGCTTCGGGCGTCGAATCAACGGCCGACGGCATGCGCTGGGTTGAATATAAATATTTCACCAACTTCATCGACCTCTGGTGGATAGGCGTCATCTTCCTCATCGGTGTGGTGCTCGTGCTCTGGGGCATCATAGCCACGGTCGTGCTGCCCGCCTACACCCGCGGCATCATCCCCGCAGGCCTCGGCACCGCCCTTGTGGTGATCTGCCTCATCTGCATCGCCGGCTACAACAACACGGCCTACTACCCCTCCATCGAGGATGTCAACTCGTCGCTCACCATCGCCAACAGCAGCTCCTCGCTGTTCACCCTCAAGGTCATGAGCTGCGTCTCGGTCATCATCCCCTTCGTCTTAGCCTACATAGCCTATGTGTGGCGCAAGATGGATGCCAAGCCCATCACCCCCGAAGAGATGAACGCCGACTCGCACAAATACTGATGGATTATTCCCGATTCAAAAAAATCTCGCGCCCGTCCAGCAGGCGCGAGATTTTTTATAATTGATAATCGGATCTGTTAACGTGCGTAGGGTGCGTGATAGAATATGTTGTCGAATATGCTGTTGATGATCGAACTCCAGATGATCATCAGGACTACTACTATTCCGGCAATGCACAGTCCGGTGATTGTCCAGGCTCTTGCTGTGTTTTCAGCGCTCTTGGCACCACGGTAGTCGCCATCATTATATTTGTTCTGTGCTGACACCGAATGGTATATGCCGACCACGCCTGGAATGCATCCCACAAGGTAGAAGAAGGCACCTATTATTGTAGCCAGAATAGCCCACGGCAGCCACGATTTCGGCGGGTCGGGCACGGATTCTAAATCGTTGACCGGCGGTAGGGGCGGGCAGTGCGGTGCCGGCATTGGGGGCGGTGTCGCCTTCAGAAATTCGTCGAGTTCTCTCAACGTCGAGGCCGGAACCCAGTCGCTGAGGCCTGCGTGCCAGACGAGTGTCCCGCGGTCGATGGGCTGCTTTTCAATCTCATCAATCGTGAACGGTCCCTGGCGCTTTCCGTCGATTATGGCATAATATTCCATGCGGCGTCGCGGTTATTTGCGTTTCTTCTTGGCTGCTTTTGTTTTGGGCATGTCGGGGGTCAGCGAGAAGGAGTAGGGGGCGTCGTCGGCCGCGGTGCCGCGGGTGAGGTTGGGTGTCGAACCCATCTTGAAATCGAGAGTGGCGCCTTCGGTGAGCGTCGGTATGGTGATGTAGTTCTTTCCGTAGGGCACGCCGTTGACGGTCATCGATTCGATGTAGCGGTTGGCGTCGCTGTTGTCCGGAGCCTTGATGGTCACCGTCTTGCCGTTTTCAAGATGGATCTTGGCTTCTTTGAAGAGCGCCCGAGCCGGGAGCCACGGGGTAGAAGCCGAGGGCCGAGAATACATACCAGGCCGAGGTCTGTCCGTTGTCCTCGTCGCCGCAGTAGCCGTCGGGGTTGGGGGTGTACATGTGGTTCATCACCTCGCGCACCCAGTACTGCGCTTTCCAGGGCTCGCCCGACCAGTCGTAGAGATAGATCATGTGCTGGATAGGCTGGTTGCCGTGGGCATAGTTGCCCATGTTCATGATCTGCATCTCGCGGATCTCGTGGATCGGGAAGCCGTAGTAGCTGTCGTCAAACAACGGCGGTACGTTGAACACCGAGTCCATCATCTCGTTGAATTTCTGCTTACCGCCCATCAGGTTGATGAGGCCCTGCGGGTCGTGGAACACCGACCATGTATAGTGCCATGAGTTGCCTTCGGTGAAAGCGTCGCCCCACTTGAGCGGGTTGAAGGGCGACTGGAATGTGCCGTCTTCGTTCTTGCCGCGCATGAGGTTGTGCTCGGGGTCGAAGAGATTGCGGTAGTTGAGGGCGTTGGCGGCGTAAGGCGCCAGCTCTTTCTTCGATTTGCCGAGCGCTTTGCCGAGCATGTAGATGCACCAGTCGTCGTAGGCGTATTCCAGCGTGCGTGCGGCGCTCTCGTTGATGCCCACGTTGTAGGGCACATAGCCGAGGCGGTCGTAATATTCATGTCCGAGGCGGCCGGTGGAGCTGACCGTCGGATGCACTTTGTGGGCGCCGGAGGTCACGGCTTCCCACAGCTTTTCGATGTCGTAGCCGCGGATGCCGTTGAGATAGGCGTCGGCAACCACTGAGGCGCTGTTGTTGCCCACCATGCAGCCGCGGTGACCCGGGCTTGCCCATTCGGGCAGGAAGCCGCTCTCGAGATAAGCGTTGACCAGACCGTCCTGGATCTTGACGCTTTCCGACGGGTAGAGCAGGTTGACGAGCGGGAAGAGGGCGCGGAAGGTGTCCCAGAAGCCGGTGTCGGTAAACATGTAGCCGTCGCAGATCTCGCCGTTGTACGGGCTGTAGTGGCGCACGGCGCCTGCGGCGTCGATCTCATAGAAGGCGTGCGGGAAGAGCAGCGCGTGATAGAGGTTGGAGTAGAAGGTGCGCAGACGGTCGAGCTGGAAGTCGTAGCTGTCGGCCGACACTTCGATGCGGCCGAGCACGTCGTTCCAGCGGTTGCGCCCTTCGCGGGCTATCCGGTCGAAGTCGCCGTCGCCAAGCTCTTTGAGGTTCAGCAGCGCCTGTTCGGGGCTGATGAACGAGGAGGCCACGCGGGCGTTTACTTTCTGACCTTTATGTGTGGCAAAGCCGATGATGGCGCCTGCGTGGTTGCCCGTCGACGAGAGTGTCCCTTCGGTGATCACGCTGTCGAGCACGGTGGCCGTGTAGCTGAACGGCGTGTCGAATTCGATCACGAAATAGTTTTTGAAGTTGTCGGGTACACCGCCGGAATTCTTTGTGGTGTAGCCGGTGATGCGGCGGTTCTGAGGATCGACAGTCACCGACGAGCCGTCGTTGTAGGCATCGATCACCACGGTCGACAGCTCGGCTTCCGGGAAGGTGAAGCGGAAGCTGACGGCACGCTCGGTGGGCGCGAATTCGGTGGTTATGTCGTGGTCGGCCAGATACACCTTATAGTAATAAGGAGTGGCTTTCTCGGCTTTGTGCGAAAACCAGCTCGCGCGTTCCGACTCAATGAACGTCGGTTTGCCGGTGACGGGCATCAATGAAAACTGGCCGTAGTCGTTGATCCAGGGCGAGGGACGGTGGGTCTGCTTGAACCCAACGATCTTGTCGGCGTCGTAGGTGTAGGTCCACCCGTCGCCCATCTTGCCTGTCTGCGGCGTCCATCCGTTCATGCCCCACGGCATGGTGACGATAGGGAGTGTGTTGCCGGTCGACAGCTCGTATTTCGATTGTGTGCCGGTCAGCGTGTTGACATAGTCAACCGGGTCGGCAGCCACGGCAGTAGCGGAGGCTCCGGCCAAAAAGAGGGAAACGATCAGTTTGTTCATCGGTATCGATGTGAGATTTTATGGTTATGATTTACGATGGATGATAGACCTAAAATCAGTCTAACTACAAAGTTAGGCAACTTCCGCCAATCATTGGGCGTTCATCTCGAAAAAAAACACTAAATTTGCGAATATTATAGATTTTGCGCTCATTTTATGACAAAAAAAGATCTTAAAATAGTGTTTTTCGGCACGCCCGATTTCGCTGTGGAATCGCTCCGGCGTCTTGTCGAAGAAGGATACAACATAGCCGCCGTGGTGACGGCGCCCGACAAGCCGGCCGGTCGCGGCCGCTCGCTGCAGATGTCGGCCGTCAAGCAGTATGCTCTCGAGGCCGGACTCCCCGTCCTCCAGCCCGAGAAGCTCAAGGATCCGGCTTTTGTCGAACAGCTGCGCGGTATCGGCGCTCAGCTCTTCATCGTCATCGCCTTCCGCATGCTTCCCGAAGTGGTGTGGACAATGCCGCCGCTCGGCACTTTTAACCTCCACGGCTCGCTGCTGCCGCGCTATCGCGGCGCCGCCCCCATCAACCGCGCTGTCATGAACGGCGACACACGCACCGGCGTCACCACATTTTTTCTCAAACATGAGATCGACACCGGCGACATAATCGATTCGCGTGCCATCGAGATCGGCCCCGACGAGAACGCCGGCTCGGTCTACGACCGCCTGATGATGATAGGCGCCGATCTGACGCTCGAAACCGTTGGCCACATCATCGCCGGCGACCTCGTCACCCGCCCGCAGGCCGATTCCGGCGTGGAGGCTACTCCCGCTCCCAAGATTTTCAAGGACGACTGCCGCATCGACTGGTCGCGCCCGGCCGCCGAGGTGCACAATCTGGTGCGTGGCCTCGCTCCCTATCCTACGGCCTGGAGCGTCATCTGCTCGGCCGGCGCCGAGCTCGGCACGCTGAAGGTGTTCGAGACGCGACGTACCGACATCCCCGCCGTGACCCCCGGCCGCGTCACCGTCGACGGCTCGCGCCTGACGGTCGACTGCGCCGACTGCGCCCTCGAAATCCTCAGCCTTCAGGCTCCCGGCAAGCGACGCATGCCCACCGCCGACTTCCTCCGCGGTATGCGTCTCACCGATCTCTCGCTAAAATAACCGACCGATATAAACCAATCGCACATTATGCACAGATTTATAAAATCACTTCTCGTCGGGCTGCTGGTCTCGCCGGCCGCTCTCGCCCTCGAGATCCCCGACAGCACCTATAGCTACAATGTCGAAGCTATGGGCTCGCTGAGCACCGACGGCACCTCGCCCTTCTGGCTCGTCAGCAACCGGCAGGGCCTGTCGTCGCTCAAAGAATCCAGCGGCTATCTCCGCGCCGGTTTCTTCAAACATGAGCACTACGACCGCCGCTTCGACTGGGAGGCCGGCGCCGACCTCGTCGTCCCCGGCAATTTCACCTCCCATTTCGTGGTGCAGCAGCTCTACGGCGGCATCCGCTACCGCTCGCTCAATCTCACCATTGGTGCCAAAGAGTGGAGCAACCGCGTGGTGGACCGTGAGCTCAGCTCGGGCGACATGTTCATATCGCAGAACGCACGCCCGATCCCGCAGATCATGATCGAGATGCCCGAATATCAGCCGGTGCCATGGACCAAAGGCTGGCTCTCGGCGCGAGCCTATTTCTCCGTGGGACTCTACACCGACTGGCGATGGGAACGTGACCGTGCCGGCGAAGGAGGCTCATGGATCAAAAACCGCATGCTCCACACCAAAGGCCTCTTCCTGCGCGGCGGCGACACCGACCGCTTCCCGCTGACGGTGGAGGGCGGCCTGGAGATGGGCGCTCAGTGGGGCGGCACTTTCCACGGCGTCAACCGCTACACCCACGAGCCATATGTGGTCTATCTCCCTCACGGCTTCAAGGATTTCATGAAGGTGGTGTTCCCCACCTCGGGCGGCAACTCCTCCGACCCCAACCAAATGGGCGAGATCACCAATGTCTACGGCAACCACGTAGGACAGTGGTCGCTCGCCGCCAACTGGGATCAGAAGGATCTCGACTGGAAGTTCCGCGTCTATTATGAGCATTTCTTCGACGACCACTCCATGATGTTTTTCGACCATGCCTGGAAGGATATGCTCGTGGGCGTGGACATAACGGTGCCGAAGAATCCCGTCATCACCCGTTTCCTCTACGAATACATCGACACTAAGGACCAGAGCGGCTCGGTCTACTGGGACAAGACGCCCGAAGTACCCTCACAGGTGAGCGGCGCCGACGATTATTACTCCCACACGCTCTACACCGGCTGGCAGACCTGGGGCATGGGCCAGGGCAACCCGCTGCTCATTTCGCCCATCTACAACACGCCCGGCCTCTGGAACTCCTACGAGTTCATGAACAACCGCATCAAGGGCCACCACTTCGGCTGGACAGGCAACCCGGCCGACGGCTTCGACTACCGCGTTCTGCTCACCTACACCCGCTCATGGGGCTCCTATCTGTTTCCCGCACGCACCGTGCTCCACAATTTCAACGCCCTGCTCGAACTCACATGGCGCCCGCGCCGACTTGCCGGCTGGATGGGTCGCCTCTCTCTGGCTGCCGACGGCGGTCAGCTCCTCGGCAAGAGCTTCGGCGCAATGCTCACAATCTCTAAAACAGGATGGCTATGAAATATATGAAATCATTCCTCGCGGCCGCTCTTGCCTTCGTGGCTCTCTTCGCCGCATCATCCTGCCGCGAACTCGCCCAAAACGGCGACTTCTCCGGCCAATGGCAGGTGCTCACTATCGATTATCCCGACGGAACGGCAGAAAACGTGCAGGGCGAGCGCTACTACCGCGTGTATCGCGACGTGCTCCAGCTGGCTGCTCCCGGAGGTACGATCGTAACGGCCAATCTCGTCTACGATGACGACGCCGCCACGTTCTCCGCCCAGTTCCCCTACAGCACCCCGGCCGAAGTCGCCCCATGGGGCATCGGCTGTCCCGACGGCACCGACCCCTCGGCCAAAGGCTTTACGGCACGCTTCACCATCAATAAGCTAAGCGCCTCGCATCTTGTTTTCACAGGCGAAACAGGCATCGTAGTCACCTGCCGCAAATTCTGACCGCGGCAGTCTGCTGACGATTAATATTTATAAAATAATGTGAACGAATTGTTAAAATTTGAATGGCCCAACGACCCGTCGAAGATAAAACAGGCCGTTGGGTTGCAGGGAAATGAAAAAATCATTACCTTTGCATCAATTCGTAGTCACGGAGGGGGCAGATGCTTCCTCCATTTTATTTGCAATAGAAAATGATCGACAAACAAATCATAGCCCGCGTCGTTGAGTCTGCCCTCGAAGGCACCGACGCTTTTCTTGTAGGCGTCGACGTCACGCCCGACAATCGTGTGATTGTTGAAATCGACTCCGACACCGGCGTCGACATCGACACATGCGCCCGCCTCACACGCGAGATTGAGAATGCCGTCGACCGTGACGTCGAAGACTATGAGCTCGAAGTCGGCTCAGCCGGCCTCACCGCTCCCCTGAAGGTGCGCCGCCAGTATCTGAAATACATCGGCAACGATGTGGAGGTGCTCACACGCGACGGCCGCAAGCTCTCCGGCGTCCTCACCGACGTCTCGCCCGACGGCGCATCGTTCACCCTCACCGTCAAGGAAAAGGTGAAGGAAGAGGGCAAGAAACGCCCCGTTGTCGTCGACAAGCCGCTCGTCTTGAATGTCGCCGACACCAAATATGTGAAATATCAAATAAACTTCAAATAACCCCCATCACTACCCCAGATTATGGCTAAGAAAGAGGAAGCTCCCAACATGGTGGAGCGTTTTGCCGAATTTAAAGAACTTAAGAATATCGACAAAGCCACGATGATCAGTGTGCTTGAAGAGTCGTTTCGCAACGTGCTGGCCAAAATGTTCGGCACCGACGAAAACCTCGACGTGATCATGAACCCCGACAAAGGCGACGTGCAGATTTTCCAGAACCTCACCGTTGTGGCCGATGGCGAAGTGACCGATCCCAACCAGCAGATCAGCCTCTCCGACGCACGCGCCGACCAGGACCCCGACGTGGAGATCGGCGAGGAACACACTAAAGAAATCTTCTTTGCCGACTTCGGACGCCGCGCCATCCTCAATCTGCGCCAGACGCTCCAGTCCAAGATCCTCGACCTCCAGAAAGAGGCCATCTACAACAAGTTCAAAGAACTCGAAGGCGAGCTCGTCACCGGCGAAGTCTACCAGACATGGTCGCGCGAGACTCTCTTGCTCGACGACGATAAAAACGAGCTTCTCCTCCCCAAGAGCGAATCGATCCCCGGCGACTTCTTCCGCAAAGGCGAGACAATCCGCGCCGTTGTGGCCAACGTCGACAATAAAAACAACAACCCCAAGATCACCGTCAGCCGTACCAACGAGAATTTCCTCCGACGCCTCTTCGAACTCGAGGTGCCCGAAATCCACGACGGCCTCATCAATATCCGCGCCGTGGCACGCATCCCGGGCGAACGCGCCAAAATCGCCGTCGAAAGCTACGACGACCGCATCGATCCCGTCGGCGCTTGCGTAGGCGTCAAAGGATCACGCATCCACGGCATCGTCCGCGAGCTCCGCAACGAAAACATCGACGTGATCAACTACACGGCCAACCCCTCGCTCTTCATCCAGCGCGCCCTCTCTCCCGCCAAGATCTCATCGATACGTCTCGACGAAGAGGAAAAACGCGCCGAAGTGTTCCTCCGTCCCGAAGAGGTTTCCCTCGCTATCGGCAAAGGCGGCCTCAATATCAAGCTCGCTTCCATGCTCACCGGCTACGTCATCGACGTTTACCGCGACACTGAAGAGAGCACCGAAGAAGATATCTACCTCGACGAATTCAAGGACGAAATCGACGGCTGGGTCATCGACGCACTCAAGGAAATGGGCTGCGTGACTGCCAAGAGCGTGCTCAACACACCGCGTCAGACGCTTATCGACAAAGCCGACCTCGAAGAAGACACCGTCGACAACGTGATCAGCGTGCTCAAGGCTGAATTCGAGGACGAATAATCCCCCCGCCCCGTCAGTCCCCGTCTGACATTGCGGTCCCGGCCCCGGATTCATCACCGCCCCACGCTAAAACAAACATTAGAAAACATCAACTTAATATATGGCGAGAACGAAAATAAGTAAAGCGGCAAAAGACTTCAACGTGTCAATAGCCACCGTTGTGGAATTTTTGCAGAAAAAAGGCATAACCATCGACAATAATCCCAATTCGCGTATCGATGAGGATGCCTACGACCTCCTTCTCAAGGAGTATGCGCCCGACAGAGCATTGAAATCGCAATCTGATCAGGTGTCCACCGAACGTAAGGTGAAAGAGACCGCCGAAGCAGAAGCTGCGGTTGCACCCGCTCCCGAGCCCGCCCCGGCTCCC
>URWH01000044.1 GCA_900551515.1 uncultured Porphyromonadaceae bacterium | reverse complement strand
TCACCAAGCGCGGCCTCTGCCGCGGCGACCACTCCAAGCTCTCCTGGACGCAGGTTGAGACCGGATCGGCCATCACGTGGAAATATCCCTCGTGCGTGCTCGCCGGCGAAGGCTCGGTGGGCGAGTTCTACTCCGTGGCCGTAACCCGCAACTATCAGCAGGCCGACACCGGCACCAAAATGATACACCTCGGGCGCAACACCCGCTCGACCATCGTCAGCAAAGGCATCTCCGCCGGACACAGCCAGAACTCCTACCGCGGCCTCGTCCGCGTGGCTCCCGACGCCAACGGATGCCGCAACTACACGCAGTGCGACAGCCTCCTGCTCAGCTCGACATGCGGCGCCCACACTTTCCCCTACATCGACGTCAAAAACTCCACCGCCGTGCTCGAACACGAAGCCACCACTTCGAAAATATCCGAAGACCAGCTCTTCTACTGCAATCAGCGCGGCATCCCCACCGAGGAAGCCGTAGGCCTGATAGTCAACGGCTACGCCAAAGAAGTGATGAACAAGCTCCCGATGGAATTCGCCGTCGAGGCACAGCGCCTCCTCGCCCTCACGCTCGAAGGCTCCGTAGGATAAGATCACCCCACATTTTCACCAACCGTCAACATCAGCAACAATGAACGACATACTGTTAGAAGTCAACAACCTTCACGCCTCAGTCGAAGGCAAGGAAATACTCAAAGGCATCGACCTCAAAGTGGGCCGCGGCGAAGTGCACGCCATCATGGGACCCAACGGCTCCGGAAAGTCGACACTCAGCGAAGTGCTCGCCGGCAACCCCGCCTACACCGTCACCGAAGGCTCGGCAACGCTCCACGGCACCGACCTGCTGTCGCTCGCGCCCGAGGACCGCTCGCATGAAGGCCTGTTCCTCTCGTTCCAGTATCCCGTCGAGATCCCCGGCGTCTCGATGGTCAATTTCATGCGCGCCGCCCTCAATGCCAAGCGCAAATATCTCGGCCAGGAGCCCATGTCGGCCACCGAGTTCCTCAAGCTCATGCGCCAGAAACGCGCCATCGTCGAACTTGACAACAAGCTGGCCTCGCGCTCGGTCAACGAAGGCTTCTCGGGCGGCGAGAAAAAACGCAACGAGATCTTCCAGATGGCCGTGCTCGAGCCACAGCTCTCCATACTCGACGAGACCGACTCAGGCCTCGACATCGACGCCCTCCGCGTAGTGGCAGGCGGCGTCAACAAGCTCAAGACCGACCGCAACGCCACCATCGTCATCACCCACTATCAGCGCCTGCTCGATTACATAAAGCCCGACTTCGTGCACGTGCTCTACAAAGGCCGCATCGTGCGCACCGGCGGACCCGAACTGGCCCTCGAGCTGGAACAGCGCGGCTACGACTGGATCAAAGAAGAAGTCGACGCTCAATAATCCCACAGCCGCCATGAACAGCCTCTCACAATATCTCGAGCTCTATCGGCTGAACGCCGAAGCCATCGACCGCGGTTCGGCGCCGGCGCTCAACCGTCTGCGCCGCGAAGCCTTCGAGTCGCTCGCCGAAGCCCGGCTCCCCGAGCGCGGCGAAGAAAACTACGAACGCACCTCGGTCAACGACATGTTTGCCGCCGACTACGGCCTCAACATCAACCGCGTGAACATCCCGGCCGACGTCTCAGCCTCGTTCCGCTGCGACGTCCCCAACATGAGCACCCTGCTCGGCATCGTGGTCAACGACGAGTTCCACCCCACCCCGACGCTCAGCGCCGGCCTCCCCGAAGGCGTCACCTTCACCTCGCTGCGGCAGGCAGCCATCGACGATCCCGACTTCGTCGCCGCCCGCTACGGCTCCATCGCCCCGCTCTCCATGCCGGCCGTGGCCCTCAACACCATGCTCGTGCAGGACGGCGTGCTCATCCGCGTGCGCCGCGGCGTGCATCTCGAAAAGCCGCTCCAGCTCGTCAACATATTCAGTGCTCCCGCATCCGTCATGGCTCCGCGCCGCGTGCTCGTGGTCATTGAGGAGGATGCCTCGGCCAAGCTCCTCGTGTGCGACCACACCCAGGACTCCGACCGCGCCTACCTCTCGTCGGAAGTGGTGGAGATAATGCTCGGCGACAACGCCCGCCTCGACTACTACAGCATCGAGGAGTCGTCGCCCCTCACCACGCGCCACAGCAATCTCTTCGCCCGCACCGGGCGCGGCGCTCACCTCTCGGCAGGCACCGTCACGCTCACCTGCGGCACCACCCGCAACGACTTCAGCATCGACCTGGCCGGCGAAGGCGGCGAATGTCTGCTCGCAGGCATGGTCATCGGTTCGGGACGCATGCACACCGACAACGCCGTGGAGCTGCGCCATCTGGCTCCCCGTTGCCACAGCAACCAGCTATTCAAATATGTGCTCGACGGCGAGTCGACGGGCGCTTTCGGCGGACGCATCCTCGTGACGCCCGAAGCCGACTTCACCGACGCCTATCAGACCAACCGCAACCTGCTCGCATCGCCCGCGGCACGCATGCACACCAAGCCGCAGCTCGAAATCTACAACGACGACGTCAAATGCTCCCACGGCGCCACCACCGGGCAGCTCGACCAGGAAGCCCTCTTCTATATGCGCACCCGCGGTATCCCCGAAGCCGAAGCCCGCAACATGCTCATGCAGGCCTACATGTCGGATGTGATCGACGCCGTGGCAATGGAAGAGCTGCGCGACCGCCTGCGTCATCTCGTCGAACGGCGCTTCGCCGGCGCCGACATGGGCTGCTCGGAATGTGCCGCCACCTGCCGCTCTAAAAAAGCCTGACCTATGGATTTTGACACCGACAAATACCGCTCCGACTTCCCCATCCTTTCCCGGGAAATCTATAAACGACCGCTCGTCTATCTCGACAACGCCGCCTCGACTCAGACGCCGAGCTGCGTGGTCGGCAGCATCGACGACATGTACTTCCACCACAAAGCCAACGTGCACCGCGGCGTCCACGCCCTCTCGCAGGAAGCCACCGCCATGCAGGAAGCCACCCGCGAGCACGTGCGGCAGTTCATCGGTGCCTCCTCGACCGAAGAGATCATCTTCACGCGCGGCACCACCGAAGCCATCAACCTCGTGGCTTCGAGCTACGGACAGCTGCTCAGCGAAGGCGACGAGGTGATCCTCTCGCAGATGGAGCACCACGCCAACATCGTGCCCTGGCAGCTGCTGCGCGACCGCCGCGGCATCGTCATAAAAGTGGTGCCCATACTGCCCGACGGCTCGCTCGACATGGATGCCTACCGCAAGCTGCTCTCGCCGCGGACAAGCGTGGTGTCGATAACCCACGTGTCAAACGTGCTCGGCACCGTCAACCCCGTAGCCGAGATCGTGCGGCTGGCTCACGAGGCCGGAGCCGTGGCGCTCATCGACGGCGCCCAGGCCATAGCCCACTGCCGCGTCGACGTGCAGGCGCTCGGCGCCGATTTCTATGTATTCTCGTCGCACAAGATGTACGGCCCGACAGGCGTAGGCGTGCTCTACGGCCGCCGCGAGCTGCTCGACCGCATGCCCCCCTATCAGGGCGGCGGCGAGATGATATCCCACGTCACATTTGAACGTACCACCTACGCCGAGCTCCCCTTCAAATTCGAGGCCGGCACGCCCGACTATGTCGACATCGCGGCTTTCGACACCGCCATAAGCTATGTGAACGCCATCGGCATAGAGCGCATCGCCGCCCACGAGGAGAAGCTGCTTCAGATCACCACTGAACGTATGCTCGAAGTGCCGGGCATGCGCATCTTCGGCACGGCGCCCGGCAAAAGCGCCATCATCTCGTTTCTAATCGGCAACGCCCACCACTACGACACCGGCATGCTCCTGGACAAGCTCGGTTTTGCCGTCCGCACAGGCCACCACTGCGCGCAGCCCCTCATGCACGTGCTCGGCGTCGAGGGCACCGTGCGCGCTTCGATGGCTCTATACAACACTGTCGATGAATGCGTCCGCTTCGTCGACGCCCTCCACCGCGTAGCCGCCATGCTTTCATGACCATGCAGCCACTCACCGACGACGACATGCGGCGCTATGCCCGCCACCTCTCCCTGCCCGGTTTCGGCGAGGAAGGTCAGCTACGGCTCAAAAACGGATCAGTGCTCGTAATCGGCGCCGGAGGCCTCGGCTTGCCCTCTATCTGGCAGCCGCCGGCATCGGACGCATCGGCATCGCCGACGGCGACCGCGTCGACATCACCAACCTCCAGCGACAGGTGATACACCGCACCGCCGACATCGGCCGCCCGAAAGCGCTGTCGGCCGCCGAGAAGATGCTCGCCGTCAATCCCGCACTGAATGTCGACGTCATCGACAGTTTCGTCAGCGCCGAAACGCTCCCGCAGCTCATAGCCGGCTATGATTTCGTAATCGACGCCACCGACAGCCTCGCCATCAAGTTCTTAGTCGATGACGTTTGCACAGCTGCCGCCAAGCCCTACAGCCACGGTGCCATCTGGCGCTACGAAGGCCAGACCATGACCGTACTGCCCGGCTCGGTCACCTACCGCCAGCTCTTCCCCGATCAGCCCGCGGCCGCCGACGGCACTGCCGCCGGCGGTCCACTCGGCATCGTGCCCGGCATCCTCGGCACCATCCAGGCCGCCGAAGCCATCAAATACATAGCCGGCGTTGGCCAACTGCTCACCGACCGCCTGCTGCGCTTCAACGCCCTGACTATGAGGCTTTCCGAAATCCGCCTGCGCTGATTTTTTCAATTTTTTTCGCACTGCCGCCGCGAAAAAAGAAAAAAATCCGTACCTTTGTATTCCGTTATGAAATACGGATTCGACAACGACAAGTACCTCAAAATTCAGTCCGAACACATCAAAGAGCGCATAGCTCAGTTCGGCAACAAGCTCTATCTCGAGCTTGGCGGCAAACTCTTCGACGATCACCACGCAAGCCGCGTCCTCCCCGGTTTCCAACCCGACATCAAGCTGCAGATGCTGAGCCAGCTCCGCAACCACGCCGAAATCGTGATCGTGATCAGCGCCCTCGACATCGAGAAAAACAAAGTGCGCCAGGATCTGGGCATCACCTACGACATGGACGTGCTGCGCCTGCGCGAAGAATTCATCAAGCGCGGATTCACCGTCAGCTCCGTTGTCATCACCCACTACAACGGCCAGATGAGCGCCGACGCCTTCCGCGCCCGCCTCGAAAAGCTCGGCATCACCACCTACATCCACTACACCATCGAGGGCTATCCCAACAACGTGGGGCTTATAGCCTCCGACGAAGGCTTCGGTCTGAACGACTACATCGAGACATCGCGCCCGCTCGTGATCGTCACCGCCCCCGGCCCGGGCAGCGGCAAGATGGCCGTGTGCCTCAGCCAGCTCTACAACGAGCACAAACGCGGCATCGAAGCCGGCTACGCCAAATTCGAGACCTTCCCCGTGTGGAGCCTCCCGCTGAAGCACCCCGTCAACATAGCCTACGAAGCCGCCACCGCCGACCTCAACGACGTCAACATGATCGACCCGTTCCATCTCGAGGCCTACGGCAAGACGGCCATCAACTACAACCGCGATATCGAGATCTTCCCCGTGCTCAACGCCCTCTTCGAAGGCATCTACGGCGAGAATCCCTATAAATCGCCCACCGACATGGGCGTCAACATGGTGGGCTTCTGCATCAGCGACGACGACGTGTGCTGCCAGGCTTCCAACAACGAGATCATCCGCCGCTACTTCACCGCACTCAACCGCCTTGCCGTGGGCACAGGCTCCGACAGCGAGGTCAACAAGATAGCCCTGCTGATGAAGCAGGCCAAGATCGACATCTCCTACCGCCGCTGCGTCACCGCCGCACGCGCACGCGCCGAAATATCCGGCAACGCATGCTCGGCCATCGAGCTCTCCGACGGCACCATCATCACGGCCGAATCCGGCGACCTGCTCGGCCCGAGCGCCGCTCTCATCCTCAACACCGTCAAGCATCTGGCCGGCATCGACCACTCCGTCAAGCTCATCCCGCAGCACATCATCGAGCCTATCCAGCACACCAAGACCCACTATCTGCGCAGCCACAACCCGCGGCTGCACACCGATGAAGTGCTCGTGGCCCTCTCCGTGCTCAGCACCCACGACGACAACTGCCGCCGCGCCCTCGAATGCCTGCCGCGCCTCGAAGGTTGCCAAGTTCACTCCACCGTGATGCTCGGCGAAGTCGACCACAAGATCTTCAAGAAACTCGGCGTGGGCCTCACCACCGAACCCGTGCGCAAACACTGATGCCGCCGACAGCGCCGCCCCTGCCACACAATTCTGCAAAATCGCTTGCCGATTGAGATGATTTCACTATTTTTGTGAATCAATGCAATCACACGACATGCAGACTCTCCGCATCTATCCATCGTCGGTCAACGACCGATTCATCGAACGCGCCGCCGACATACTGCGTCGTGGCGGCGTGATGATTTTCCCCACCGACACGCTCTATGCCATAGGGTGCAGCGCCCTCAGCACTCCGGCCATCGACAAGGTGTGCCGTCTCAAAAGGCTCAACCCGCTCAAAAACACCCTGTCGATAATCTGCTCCGACATCTCGCAGGCCAGCGAATATGCCCGCATCGACAACAAAGCCTTCGCTCTGTTGCGCGCTCACACGCCCGGCCCCTACACCTTCATCCTGCCCGCATCGCAGAAACTGCCTAAAGCATTCAAGGGACGCCACACCGTGGGCGTGCGCATCCCCGACAACCCCATATCGCGCCGCCTCGCCGAAGAACTCGGCGCTCCGATCCTCACAACCTCCATACCCTCCGAAGGGCTCTCCGACGACGAGATCACCCATCCCGCGGAAATCACACTGCGCTTCGAATCATCCGGAGCCGACCTCATGATCGACGGCGGACAAGGCTCCGCCATCCCCTCCACCGTTGTCGACATCACCGACAGCTCATCGCCGGAAGTGATCCGGCAAGGAGCCGGCGACGACGATTTCTGATTCATAACCTTACCGAAAAGCACTTGCCATGAAACAGTATCAGCACATCGCCCTGCCGCCCTGCACAGCCGCGCAACAGCCGTCGCTCAGCGAATCATCATCCGACCGCATAGTGATCGTAGGCGCCAACGGCGCCGGCAAAAGCCGCTTTGCAGCCCGCATGGCCGCCGACGCCGGCCCCAGAGCCTTCACGCTCTCGGCACTCTCGGCCATCTTCAGCCGCGGATTCTCGCAGGCTTCGGCCCTCGACCGCCTGTATGCCGGTGTCACTGCCGAAAGCCCGCGCCCCGGCGACGAATCGACGCAGCTCGAGCGACTGATGTGGATGCTGATGCGCGACGAGATGATCAACCTCATCAGCTACAAGGTGAACCATGCCGCCGACCCCTCGACACAGCTCGCCCCCACGAAGCTCGACGAGATCATAGCCATCTGGCAGGAGATCTTCCCCGACAACAAAGTGCTCATCGAAAGCGGCCGCATGCTCTTCGCACGCCGCCCCGGCAACGGCAACGCCGAATCCGACGACCGCTACTCGGCCATCAAGCTGTCGGCCGGCGAAAAAGCCGTAATCTACTATCTCGGCGCCATCACCTACGCCCCGAAGCGGTCAATGATATTCGTCGACAGCCCCGAGATGTTCCTGCACCCGACAATCCTCCAGGCCGTATGGAACCGCATCGAGCTCCTGCGGCCCGACTGCACGTTTGTCTACACCACCCACGATCTCGACTTCGCCGCCACACGCACGTCGGCCTCCGTGATCTGGGTACGCGGCTTCGACGCCCGCGCCACACGCTGGGACTACACCATCCTGCCGCCCGACGCCACCATTTCCGACGAGATATATGCCGCCATCCTCGGCGCACGCAAACCCGTACTCTTCATTGAAGGCGACGGCCGCCACTCCATCGACGCCAAGCTTTACTCGCTCATCTTCAAAGATTTCACCGTGAAGCCGCTCGGCAGCTGCAACAAGGTGATCGAAGCCACACGATCGTTCAACACCCTCAGCTCCTTTCATAAGATGGACTCCTACGGCATCGTCGACCGCGACCGGCGCGACAGCCACGAAGTGGAATACCTGCGTGGCAAACGCGTGATGGTGCCCGAAGTGGCCGAGGTGGAGAACATACTGATGCTTGAAGGCGTAATCCGCGCCGTGGCTCACCACTGCGGCAAAGACGAAAACCGCGTGTTTGGCCGCGTCAAGCGCTCGGTCATCAACCAGTTTAACGCCGACATGCGCCAGCAGGCCCTGCTGCACACACGCCATCGCGTGAAACGCACCGTCGAATACCGCATCGACGGCCGCTTCAACTCCATAGGCATGCTCGAGCAGCACATGCAGAACCTCATGCACGAGATCAATCCCCGCGGCCTCTACGAATCGTTTCTCCGCGACTTCTCCATCTACAAGGCCAACGGCGACTATCAGTCGATACTCCGCGTCTACAATCAGAAATCAATGCTGCCGGCAAGCAATGTAGCCGGTCTGTGCGGTCTCGCCAACAAGGAGGAATACCTCGACACCATCCTCGAGATACTCCGCACCAACGCCCCCGACGCGGCGCGCCTGTCGCAAGCCATACGTGAATGTTTCAACCTGCCGCAAGCCGATGCGGCACCACAACACGAAGACAAATGAACCAACGCTCGAAAACGGCATGCTGGATCGAGGCCATGCGCCTGCGCACGCTCCCCGTATCGATAGCCGGGGTGGTCATGGCCACCGGCCTCGCCATAGCCGGCGGACGCTTCCGCTGGCTCCCGGCTCTGCTCTGTTTCCTTTTCGCCGTGCTCGCCCAGATAGCCTCCAATTTCGCCAACGAATATTATGACTATCGCGACGGCCTCGACGCGCCCGGCCGCGAAGGTCCGCGCCGCGGAGTCACCGAAGGCGACATCACGCCGCAGGCCATGCTCAGCGCCACCTATCTCACCCTCGGTCTGGCCTGCGCCATCGGTTGCTCGCTCATCGCTTTCGGCGGCTGGTGGCTCCTCCCCGTAGGCATAGTCATCGCGCTCGGCGCACTGGCCTACAGCACAGGCCCCTACCCGCTGTCGCGGCACGGTCTCGGCGAAGTCTCCGTCATCTTCTTCTTCGGAATCATCCCCGTCACGCTCACCTACTATGTGCAGGCGCTCCAGTGCCCCACACCGGTGTGGCTCAGCAGCATCGCCCTCGGGTTAATGGGCGCCAATGTGCTGATCATCAACAACTACCGCGACGCCGATGCCGACCGTGGCGTAGGCAAGCGCACACTCGCCGTGATCCTCGGCCGCAATGCCGTACGCTTCATCTACCTGCTCAACGGCCTCGCAGCCGCGGCACTTACCGCCCGGCTATGGACAGGCATGCCCCCGGCAGCCTTGGCCGTACCGCTCATCTACCTCTCCGGACACCTCGCCATATGGGCCGTGATGCTCCGCCGCACCGGCCACCGCCTCACACTGCTGCTCGCGGCCACATCCATGCTCATGCTCGTCTATGCGGCCGGCTACACCATCGCGGTTGCAGCGACCCATTAGGCACGTTTGTTTGTTATACCTTAAAAAACAATTATAGCCGTTACCGACATGAAAAATCAAGTTACCAACTGGATGACAATCCTTATCACAGCCGCCGTAGGCGTGCTTTTCATCGTTTGGCACAACGAAGCCAACCTCTTTCAGTGGCTTGTGAGAGCGCTCGGCATCATGCTGCTCTTGCCGGGAGTCTACATCTTGTTCAACTCCTTCAGCGAGATCCAGGGCAAAAGCGTAGGCCGCGAGAAAGAGCAGGAAGAAAAACAGCCCTTCACCGTACGCCGCCGCGCCGCCGCCGTGTCGCTCATCATCGTTTCAGCCGCCACAGTGTTCATCGCTGCCTGGATGCTCATCCAGCCGGGATTTTTCGCTCACCTCATAGCCTATCTTTTTGCAGCGATCCTCCTTCTCTACGGCATCTATCAGTTCATCGTGGCCACATGGCTCTGCCGTCCGGCTGTGCTGCCCTGGTATTTCTACATCATCCCCTCACTATTCGTGGCAATAGGCATTGTGATCCTGGTCACACCGCTCCACACGCTCGACTCAATCGTGACGCTCTGCACCGGCATCCTTCTGCTTGCTTCGGCCATCAACTCCATCATACAGGCCGTCACCGTCCGCGCCCTCATCAAAAGCATCAATGACGAAGCGGCCGCAGCAGCGGATGACGATAAAAAGCTTACTGAGGGAAGCGACGACTGATATAGGCCATAATCACTTCGACGATATCGTCCATGGCCATCTTCGAAGTGTCGATCGTCAGATCATACGACGATGAAGCTCCCCACGTCTTGTCGGTATAGAAATTATAGTAATTGGCGCGCAGCTTGTTGATGCGGCGCGCCTTTGCGCATGCCCGCTCGCGGGTAGGCGCATCCTGCTCGCCGCGGCGCAGGATCCTGTCGACGCACACGTCCTCCGGCGCATGCACAAACACATTCACCACCCGCGGATGATCGCGCAGCACATAGTCGGCCGTGCGGCCCACTATCACGCACGACTCATCGCTTTCGGCCAGCGAATGAATGAAATCGCTCTGCGCGCGGTAGATGCTGTCGTCGCTTATCGACGTGGAGCCAGAAAAACAGTTGACCGTGTTGTAGCCGAACGCAAACGAAAACACACCGTTGATAAATGACGGAAACCGCTCGTCCTTGCGCTCGAAAAACTCCTCGCTCACACCGGCCTGCCTGGCAGCCTCCTGCAGCAGCTCCTTATCGTAATATTTTGCGCCCATGCGACGGGCAAGGCGCCGTCCGAGCTCGCGGCCACCGCTGCCAAACTGGCGTCCGATGGTCACCACGACATTGTTTTTCTTCTGTTCCGACATCTCTTTTATCTGTTTGGTTCACGTTTGGCGTCCGACTCCGGACGTTATCACCGCAAAAATAGCCATATCGTGGCGCCGAAGCAATATTTCCGCCAAAAATTTTTATTATCGCAGAATATCTATTAATTTTGCACACATGTAGAAAAGCGCCCTTTACGGGCGTCAGTTTTGATAACACGAAACAAAAAGCAACAATCATATCATGGCAACAAAAAACAACGAAGAACCCAAAACCGGCATCGAGAATCTCAACGATTCGCTGACCAAAGCCGAACAGCGCGTTGAGAAGAATAAAAAGCTCATCATGTGGATATGCATCGCAGCTGCCGCCATAGTAGCCCTCGTGCTCATCTACATCTACGCCATCTACAAGCCGGGCGTCAACAACGCCAACACTGAATATGGCAAAGCCTCCAATAAAGAATTCATGCTCCAGGCCCAGCCGTCAGACTCCGCCCGCATCGCCGCCGAAAAAGACGTGCTCAAATCATTTGAAGCCGCCGCCACCAAAGGCCACGACGGAGGAAACAACGCCACACTCATGGCTGCCGTGCACAATTACAAAGCCGGCGACTACAACAAAGCCCTCAAATATCTTCAGGACTACGACCGCAAGGACAAAGTGATCGGCACCACCAGCAAAGCTCTCGAAGGCGACTGCTACGTCAACCTCAAACAATACGACAAAGCCATCGACTGCTACAAAGAAGCCATAGACATCGCCGAGCAGAATCCCGAGCTCGTGCCCTACTGCATGCTCAAGGAAGCCGTAGTTTACCGTCACCTGAAAAAATACACCGAGGAAGCCGACATCTACAAACAGCTTCTCGAGCAGTATCCCCAGTACGGCGAATCGCACAACATCGACTTCAAGGCCGCTCTCTCCCGCGCCCAGTCATCGAAATAATTTTCCATTCAATTATAAGCTGAAAGAGGATCGCGATTGCGGTCCTCTTTTTGGTTTATGGGGGGATAAGCTAAGAGCTTGTTTAATAATAAATGTTAACGGCAGGGCTGTCAGTCGTCGAGTATATT
>URWH01000043.1 GCA_900551515.1 uncultured Porphyromonadaceae bacterium | reverse complement strand
TGGACAAGTTCACGCCCGAATTCAGTCGCGAATATTTTGACGGACTTGTAGCCGGACTTCCCGCATCAGAAGTGCCGGCCGATATCGACACGCTCAAACGTCTGATCTTCGATCCGGCGTTCATGGCCAAAAAGGTAAACCAGGCCGACGGCGTAGATCTCATCGCCACTTCGGCTACGAATCTCTACGACGGAGTCACCCAGGCAGAAGTGGAAGCCTACTATGCCGCACGCAAGGACACCACAATAGCCGAACCGATATCCTACGGTCTCAACACGCGCGTGGCCAAAGTGAACGGCGAAGTTGTTGAACAGACCTATAAGGTGGGCGGCCTATATTCGCCTGCCATAGAACGCATTGTCAGCAATCTGAACAAGGCAAAAGAGTTTGCCGAAAACGATGCGCAGCGCAAAGTGATAGAAAAACTGATAGAATATTACACGACGGGCGATCTGCGCACCTTCGACGAATATTCCATACTGTGGGTGGGCGACACCGGTTCGCAGGTCGATTTCATCAACGGATTCATCGAAAGCTATGACGATCCGCTGGGAATGACAGGCAACTGGGAATCGATAGTCAACTTTAAGAACAACGAGGCTTCACAGCGCACCGAGACAATAAGTTCCAATGCCCAGTGGTTTGAATCGCATTCGCCTGTCGATCCCCGCTTCCGCAAAGAGGAGGTGAAAGGCGTGACGGCAAAAGTGATCACCGCCGCTATTCTGGCCGGCGATTCCTATCCGTCGACTCCTATCGGCATCAATCTGCCCAACGCCAACTGGATACGTGCCGCCCACGGCTCGAAATCCGTGACAATCGAAAATATCACGCAGGCATATGACGAGGCATCGCACGGCAACGGCTTCAATGAGGAATTCGTTCCCGACCCTGCAATGCGCGATCTGATGGACAAATATCTGTTCATCACCGACAACCTGCATACGGACCTTCACGAATGTCTCGGCCATGCTTCGGGACGCCTGCTGCCCGGCGTAGACCCCGACGCTCTCAAGGCCCACGGCTCAACGCTGGAAGAGGCCCGCGCCGATCTCTTCGCCCTCTATTATCTTGCCGATCCGAAACTCATCGAGCTCGGCCTGATCGACAGCCCGGAGGCTTACAAGGCTCAGTATTACCACTATATACTTAACGGCCTCATGACGCAGCTCATGCGCATCGAGCCGGGCAAGGATATCGAGGAAGCCCACATGCGCAACCGCAAGCTGATATCGCAGTGGGCACTCGAGAAAGGTGCGGCCGAGAAAGTGATCGAGCTTTACGATGCCGACGGCAAGACGTATATCCGGATTAATGACTATCCCCGCCTGCGCGAACTTTTCGGCGAACTGCTCGGTGAGATCCAGCGCATCAAGAGCGAGGGCGACTATGAGGCCGGACGCCAGCTCGTAGAGAGCTATGCCGTGAAGGTGGATCCCAAGCTGCACAAACAGGTGCTCGACCGCTATGCAACGCTCTCGATAGCTCCCTACAAAGGATTTGTCAATCCGGTCTATGTGCCGGTTGTTGATCCCGCGACCGGTGAGATCACAGATGTGAAAGTCGACTACACGGAAGGCTACATCGATCAGATGCTGCGCTACGGCCGCGACTATTCGACACTTTCGAAATAACCTGCGGATGGTTGACGAACAGTTCACATCGCAGCTGCTTGAAAACGCTGTCACCGAGTTGTCGCGCCTGCCGGGCGTAGGCCGCAAGACCGCATTGCGCCTTGCGCTTCACCTGTTGCGCCGGCCGGAAGAAGAGAGCGTGGCGCTCGGCGAGTCCATAATAGGATTGCGCCGGAATATACGCTATTGCAGCGTGTGCCACAACATTTCCGAGTCGGAGATCTGCCCGATATGCACCTCGCCGCAGCGCGATCATTCGACCGTGTGCGTGGTGGAGAACGTCAACGACGTGATGAGCATCGAGCGGACGCGACAGTATGCCGGCGTTTATCATGTGCTGGGCGGCGTGATATCGCCGATGGACGGCATCGGGCCCGACATACTTCAGATCGACAGCCTCGCCGAGCGCGTGGCCGACGGTTCGGTCACGGAAGTGATCCTCGCCCTCGGCGCTACGATGGAGGGCGACACGACCAACTTCTATATCTTCCGCAAACTGGCTAAATATACCGGAGTGAAGATAACGCAGCTGGCGCGCGGTGTGGCCGTGGGAAATGACCTTGAATATACCGACGAGCTGACGCTGGGACGCTCGCTCCTTCAGCGCACTCTTTTCACCGACAGCTTTCAGCAATGATCACCGACACAACAATCAGCCTGCGCGCGCCTGAGCCTTCGGATGTCGATGCCCTATATCTCTGGGAAAACGACCGGACGCTGTGGCCCGACGGGCGCACGCGCGCGCCTCTCTCGCGTCATCAGCTCTGGCAATATATCGACAGCTATTCGGCCGATCCGCTGGCCGAGGGACAGGCGCGGTTTATGATCGTTGATGAGGAAACGGGCGAATCTGTAGGCACTGTCGACCTTTTTGATATCGACACGGTCAATCGCCGGGCGGCCGTCGGGATTTTCGTGGCGCCGCAGCAGCGCCGCAGGGGGATTGCGTTGCGGGCCGTGAAGCTGATAGCGGGTTATTGCCGCGTGGAGCTGGGACTTCATCAGCTCTGGGCCACGATGGCGGCTTCAAACACCGCATCGCGCAGCCTGTTTAAAGCCGCCGGATTTGCGGTGGCGGGGCGTCTGCGCTCATGGGTGCGCGTGTCGCCGTCGTCATATTCCGATGCCTATATAATGCAGCTGCTTCTGCCTTGAGCAATCAACTTTCAGCAACGCTGGATGTCGGCCTCAAACGTATCGCGGTTGATGGCTCTCGCTTTCAGTCGGTTGCGGTAGGCGTAGATGGTGTTTACGCTGTAGTTGAGGATCTGTGCGATCCGTGCCGTGTCGGAGATGCCGAGGCGCATGAAGGCGAGGATGCGCAGATCGGTGTTGAGCTGCTCGCCCTGAGCGAGAGTGATCTGAGCGTCGGGACGCAGCAGTGAATTGACGCTGTCCACAAAGCCCGGATAGATGTGTATGAAAGCGTTGTCGAAGATTTCGTAGAATTCCTTCGACTGGTTTTCGATGAACTTGCCGGATTTGGTGAGCTGGTAGAGATCGTCGACTTTTCCTGTGCTGATCTTGCGGTTGGCGATGTTGCAGAATTGCTTAAGCTTGTCCATGTAGATCGAGCAAAGGTTGAGGAACTGGCTGATGTAGACCTCCTTGGTGGCATTGGCCTGCAGATAGTGCATCTGCAGCTGGCGCATCTGGCGCATCTTTATGCGGAGGACGGCGAGGACGATGATGAGCAGCACGAGGCTGAGAGCCATAAGGGCGATCACGAGATAAATGCGGTGGCGCGATGCCGACAATTCGGTCTGGTGCACCGTTTCGATAAGCGGCATCGCCTCGGCCACCTGTATCATTCGCGTCTCGGCATTGCATTCAACGGCGTTGCGGAGAGCCGTGTACAGATAGTCGTGGGCGCGGCCGATGTCGTCCTGCTCAAACATCTTTTGGCCAAGCTCCTGAAGCGATGTCACCTCACGGGTGGCGTTGCGGATGTCGGATATGGCCGAGAGGGCAAGATAGCTTGTCACCTCATCGTTGTCGTTGCGCACATGGTTGATATCGGCAAGGATGTGCGTGGCACGTGCGTAACGGTTGTCGTCGGGGTCGAGATTGGCGATAAGATTGTGCAGGATGGCCTCGCTCAGAGCGTAATCTTTTGTGAGAAAGCAATATTCCGCCTTGTTGATCTGATAGTTGACCGACTCGTGAGGCAGCAGTTCGAGCAGTTTTCGCTGAGCTTCGAGCGAGAGGTTGAGGTAGTGGGCCCGGGCTTCCGGGAAGCGGTGGAAATAGGCGCTGATGAACGAATACATCTGGCGGCCGTTGGTGTAGTAGTGGATGCGGTCGGCCACCGACAGCGAGTCGGCATTGAGCGAGGTGTATTCGTCGATGGCCTCGCTGATGAATCCGGCGAGGGGGAGCAGCGAGGCTCTGCTGATGCGGAAGCGTCTCGCCGTAGAGTCGAGTCCGGCATTGACGGCGGCGCGGCATGCGCGGTCGTAGACCGCGAGGGCGGAGTCGTTGTTGAATGATGTGTAGAGGGTTGCCATTGCGCCGAGCGATTCCGTGTCGTCGGGATGTCGGGCTATCACTTTGGCGAGGGTGTCGATTTTGTGCTGGCGCCGGTCGATGTAGTTCTGGCGGTTGTCGATCTCGTCGTCGAGCCGCTCAAGAATCATGCGGTTTTCGGCGGAGTGTTCGTCGGAGCCCGACGAGCCGCACGACCAGCCGACAGCCGCATAAGCTGCAACAACGGTGAGTGCCATCCACTTGCGCGTCATCTTCTGTCAGTGTCAGAATTGTGCGACCGTTTCTCTGATAGCCTTCAGTCGGCGCAGCAGTTCGGGGAGCTGATCGAGCGGGAGCATGTTTGCGCCGTCGCTTTTGGCAACCGAAGGATTGGGATGCGTTTCGATGAACAGGCCGTCGGCGCCAACGGCGATGCCGGCGCGGGCTATGGTCTCAATGAGGTCGGGACGGCCGCCTGTCACGCCTTTGGGCTGGTTGGGCTGCTGGAGCGAATGTGTGGCGTCGAGGATCACGGGGCAGCCGAATCGCTGCATCTCGGGAATGCCGCGGTAGTCGACGATGAGATCCTGATAGCCGAAGCTTGCCCCGCGTTCGGTGATGGCCACACGGTCGTTGCCGGCGTCACGCACTTTCTGAACGGCAAACTGCATGGCTTCGGGCGAGAGGAACTGGCCTTTCTTGATGTTGACGGTCTTGCCGGTGCGGGCGGCGGCGACCAGCAGGTCGGTCTGCCGGCAGAGGAATGCCGGTATCTGGAGCACATCGACAAACTCGGCGGCCATTGCAGCTTCTTCGGGCGAATGGATATCTGTGACGACCGGACAGCCGAATGTGTCGCGCACCTTGCGGAGCACGGCCAGCGCCTCGAGGTCGCCGATGCCGGTGAAGGAATCGATGCGGGAGCGGTTGGCTTTGCGGTATGACCCCTTGAAGATGTAGGGAATTCCGAGCCGGTCGGTGATGCTGACGATGTTTTCGGCTATTTCCAGCGCCATTTTCTCTCCTTCGATCACACACGGACCTGCAAGGAGGAAGAAAGAGTCGGAAGGTGTAAGGGTTTTGATTATCTGTTCCATAACGGGATCGTTTTTTTATTTTATATTCTGCTGCCGCCGCCCGAATGGGGGCTTGGGCACGGGTTTATTTGACTGTTTCATAGGCTTGGTCGAGGATGTGGAATGTGTCGCAGCCTACGATGGCGGCCGTTTCGGTGCGCAGACGGTTGTCGCCGAGGGTCACCGGCTGCCATCCTTCAGCGACTGCGGCGGCAATCTCTTTCGATGAGAAGTCGCCTTCCGGACCGATCATGATGGCGGCATCGCGATGCGGCTGATAGGAGCGGGCAAGGCTGATGCGGGGCACGGCATCGTCGCAATAGGCCACAAAGCGCTGCGCTTCACGCAATTGCGGGATGACGTTGCGTATCGGGGTCATCTCGTCGATTTGCGGCAGCACGGCTTTCAGGCTCTGTTTCATGGCTGATATGGCAATCTTCTGCAGACGCTCCACTTTGATTTCCTTGCGCTCCGAGCGGCGGCACAGCAGCGGGATGATGCGGTTCACGCCTATTTCGGTGAGCTTTTCCACCATCCATTCCATGCGGTCGAGATGCTTTGTGGGCGCTACGGCCACCGTGATCTGCTGCTGCCAGCTGAGAGGCATGTCGCAGCGGTCAAGAATCTCCACAGCGGCATGCTTTGAGTGGGCGTCGGCAAGTGCGCAGCGGAATCGGTGTCCGCGGCCGTCGATCACCTCCACCTCATCGCCGGCGCGCATCCTGAGCACCCGCACGCAATGCTGCGAGTCGCTCTCCGGAAGCGTCAGCGTCCGTTCGATATCAGGTGCATAAAACTGTATCATACCGTGGCTTACGCTTTGGCGTTGATGTAACCGTCGGGTTCGTTGTCGGCATCTTCGGCTGAATCGAGGCCGTCGGGGGTACGGGTCTTATTGTCTTTAAAGAGCAGGAAGAACAGGATGGCTACGACGAGCGCATAGGCGGCGAAGATAAGCCATGTCGTTTCCCAGTCACCAACGAGATAGTTGTTTTCCCAGTGGCAGTAGTGATTGACTATGGCGCCTGCCGACAGTGTGCCTATTGTGGCGCCGAGACCGTTGGTCATCAGCATGAACAGTCCCTGGGCGGAAGCCTTGATCGACTGACCGCATTCCTTGTCGACGTAGAGGCCGCCCGACACGTTGAAGAAGTCGAAGGCCACGCCGTAGACGATGCAAGAGAGGAAGAACAGGATGACGCCGGGGTAAGTCGGGCTACCGACGCCGAAGAGGCCGAAGCGGAACACCCATGCCGTCATGGCCACGAGCATCACCGTCTTTATGCCGAATCGTTTCAGGAAGAACGGGATGAGCAGGATGCAGAGGGCTTCGCTGATCTGGGATATCGAGACGAGCATCGTAGCGTTGTTGGCCGCGAAGCTTTCAGCGATCTCGGGGATGGCGCTGCCCTTGAAGCTTGTCAGGAACGGGCCTGCAAAGCCGTTGGTGATCTGGAGCGACATGCCGAGGAGCATGGAGAAGATGAAGAACATGGCCATGCGGCGCTGTTTGAAGAGTTTGAAGGCATCAAGCCCGAATTGTTCCGCAAGAGTCTGTTTCTTTTCTTTTTTTACCAGCTTGCATTGAGGCAGAGTGAAGCAATAAGCGCAAAGCACAAGGCTCAGGATGCCCGACACGAGGAACTGCATGCAGGTGTACTGGAACTTGTAATCGTTCGGGCCGAGCGTGAATCCGAGATGGCCGTCCTGCCATGTCATGCAGTTGACGAGCCACATCGTTACGATGAATCCGACAGTGCCGAGCACACGGATCGGCGGGAAATCTTTCACGGTGTCGTAACGGTTGTTGCGAAGGATTGTGAACGCGGTGGTGTTCGACAAGGCGAGTGTAGGCATATAGAACGCTACGCTGAATGTGTAGATGCTGATAAACAGTGTCTTGTTGGGTTCGGCTTCCAGCAGGCCGAGAACGCAAAGGGCTATCATTGCCGCGCCGGCAAAGAAATGGCAGATTCCAAGCATGCGCTGCGGCTGAATGAACTTGTCGGCGATAATGCCCATAATTGTCGGCATGAAGATGGACACGATGCCCTGGATGGCATAAAACCATGCGATTTCGCCACCCATCCCGGCTTTTCCGAGATAGTTGCCCATACAGGTGAGATAGGCACCCCAAACGGCGAACTCCAGGAAGTTCATCACCGCCAGTTTTGTTTTTATTGATGACATGATATGTGATGTTATGATTTGTTTTTCTTGCGTTTAATGATTTCATTGACGCGAGCGGCATCTTCATAGTTTTCCTTCTCTATGAGCCGGGCGAGGGTGCGTTCGAGTTCTTCAATGGTATAGTTTTCGATCCGAGGCTCGCCGGCGAGGGGATCGACGGTTTCGCCGTCGTCGGTATATTCCGGCGCTCCGGCTGCCGCAGCCTCATCGTCGTCGACATCTTCGTTCTGCTGCTCCATGAGAAATCCGGTCTCCTCGATGATCTCGCGGGTGGTGAAGATCGGTGATCCTGTGCGCATGGCTATGGCAATGGCGTCGCTGGTGCGCGAGTCGATTTTTACGGTTCGATCTCCGTCGGTGAAGGTTAGCTCCGAAGAGAAGATGCCGTCTTCAAAACGATATATGAACACCTCTTTAAGCTTCACGCCGAATGCGTGGGCGAAGCTGACGAAGAGGTCGTGGGTCATCGGTCGGGGAGGGGTTATGCTTTCCATGCGCAAGGCGATCGACTGAGCTTCGGCGGCTCCGATCACAACCGGGATGCGGTTTGGGCCGCCCACCTGCGCCAGTATGAGGGCATAGGCTCCGGATTGTATCTGTGAGTAGGAAAGACCGAGCACTTTCAGGCGTATACGTTCACTCATGATATAATAATGTTGGGTTTTTCGTTTTCAATGTCGCGGCCGGTGATGATGCCGCTGCCGTAGCAGATGCGGCTGTCGCGGTCGTAGATCACGGCAAACTGGCCGGGGGCTATCCCTTGCACCTTGCGTTCGCTGTCGATCAGATATTCACGTTCGGCAAGCCGTGTCAGCTTACCCGGAACGAAGTCGGGCGAGTGCCGGTTTTTGAATGTGATGGGGACGCTGTCGCAGTCCGTGGGCCAGGGATCGCGTGTGATCCAGTGCATCTCGTCGAGATGCAGCGTTCGGCCGTATTGCTTTTCCGTGCCGTAGCCGTTTGACACGTAGATCACGTTGTCGTGAACGTTTTTCTTCACCACATACCACGGTCCGCCACTAAGACCCAGTCCCTTCCGCTGTCCGATGGTGTGGAACCAGAATCCGCGGTGCTCGCCGAGCTTACGGCCGGTGGCTATGTCGACAATAGCGCCGGGACGCTCGCCGAGATGACGGCGTATGAAATCGTTGTAGTTGATTTTGCCGAGGAAACAGATGCCCTGACTGTCATGGCGGTAGGCGTTGGGCATGGCTGTCGCTACGGCTATTTCCCTCACTTTCGATTTAGGCATGTCGCCGATGGGAAACATCAGGTGCTCCAGCTGGGCGTAGCTTATCTGTGCCAGAAAGTCGGTCTGATCCTTGACCGGATCCACCGCCGTGCCGAGATAAACAAGACCGTCGCTTTCGATAGTCGTGGCATAATGGCCGGTGGCCGTCTTGTCGAACTCGTGGCCCCAGCGCTGCTCGAAAAAGCCGAACTTGATCATCTTGTTGCACATCATGTCGGGGTTTGGCGTCAGGCCTTCGCGCACCGTGCGGAGAGCATATTCCATCACGTTGTCCCAATATTCCTGATGCAGCGAAACCACATCGAACGGCAGCGCATATTTCCGTGCGATGAAGCGGCACATCTCGATGTCTTCTTCGGCCGAACAGTCGCCCTCGTCGGTGTCGAGGCCGATGCGTATATAGAATAGGTGAAGGTCGTGACCCTGTTCCAGAAGCCTGTGAACGGCCACGGCACTGTCAACGCCACCGGAAATCAAAACAGCTATCTTCATTCCTTCTGAGGGAATTTGTCGTTAATGATTGGTTAAAAATCGATTGATACGATAATTCGGTTTCTGTCACACCTCGTCGAGGGCTTCTTTTTCGTCCTTGCCCTGACGGCCTATGATGAATAAGGAGATGAAATAATTGAGCGATATCTTGCCGGGTCCTGCAAGGAGGATGAAGAGATAGATGCCGATGAACATGATGGGCAGATAGCCTGGCTGGGTGCTATCGATGCCATAGGCGGAAATTCCGCGCTGCATGTCGTGGAGGATATAATATTCCGCGGCGATCATTGACAGGATCGGAGGGATGGTCATCAGTCGCGTAAGGAAGCCTACCATAATGCAAAGCGAGCAGATGAGCTCAATGGCGATCATAAGAGAGAGGCAAAATACCGGCGACCATCCGAACACAGTGGGGAAGTCGACGCTGAGAGCCGTGAAATTGACAAGATGCCTGATGCCGAACTGCATGAACATGATGCCAACAAAGAGGCGAATGAACAGACGGGCCATGTTGCTGTAGGTATAGCCGGTGAACATCAGAAACATATGCGACAGATGTTGCGAAAACTTACTCATGATCTAATCGGAATTAAGTGATTTCAATCTTTAATTAACAAATCATTGGCGGCTTAGGTTTCCGTCAGTCATTCTGTGGCTGCCGACGGCGACAACCGCTGGTTCAGGCGGGCCATGATGTCGATGATGTCGTTGACATTGACAGTCTTGAGCAATATTGCGCCGTTGGGGTTGATGACGTAGAAGATAGGCATCACGCGCATGTCGTAGAGATCGTTGACATCTTCCGAAGCCACGGTGAGCCATGAGGCGGGATAGCCGGCCGACTGCTCGCGCCATTCGGCGGTAGGCTCCGATGGATAGACGCTGATGAGCGTCATGCGGCCGCCGTCGATCATCCGGCGCGTCAGGATGTCGGTGTCGAGGCGCAGCCGTGCCATGCGGCAGTCTTCGCAGTCGGGGTCGTTGAAAAACAGTATGGTGCCGATCTTGGCGGAGTCAACGGCAAAAGTGCCTTTTTCACCGTTGAGGCCCGTATAGTCGAATTTCGGTGCCAGAGCTCCGGGCGCGCTGGCGGTGAGCACATTGGCCAGATGCTGATAGCGAAGCTTGGATGTCTTGTCGACTTTTTTGTTCTTAACTATGGCGTTGGCGAAAGCCACAAAAAGATCGTCGCTCTGCATCTCGGCCGTGTCGCTGTAGAGCTTAGCCTCGGCAAGCTCGCCGATGAACAGGACATTTTCGGTTTTTTTGCCGATCTTGTCCATAAACTTGTCGACCTCGGCATAGACGGTCTCGGCCGAAGCGTAAGGCATAAATGACAGAAATACGTCGAACGCATCAGCCATTTTGTCACGTGACGAAAAAGCTTTGTTGAGATCGCAGAAATCCCAATAGTGCTGAACCATATAGTCCGACCGTTCCTGAAGAGTCTGGAGCTCGTCGGGAATAACGGGGAGCTGGAAGAAAGCGTTGTCCTGAGCCTTGGCGCACAGAGAGGCAAGAAGAGCCGTGAGGGCAATAAAATATTTCATGCTTATTCAATTCTATGACGTGCCCGAATATTGGCACATTATTTGCATTTACAAAATTAACAATAATCATTTATAATGTGCCTGTTTTGCATAAAAAAATGGTTAAAACGGTCGGCAATTTCCGCCGCAGGCTTTTCAATACCGACTGCTTCGCAACATTCACGGACTTTGATTTGTTAGAGTGATGAGTGTCTGGGAAAGATCGGGCGAAAGACCGTTTTTAATGAATTTAATAACTGTTTATTTTAGATATTATGAATTTCAACAATTTCACAATTAAATCGCAAGAAGCCGTACAGAAAGCTTTTGAGCTGGCGAAAGGCAATGGCAATCAGGCCATCGAGCCGGTGCATCTGCTTAAAGGCGTGCTGTCTGAGGGTGAGTCAGTGGTGAAATTTATTTTTGCTAAGGTGGGCGCCAACATAGCACATCTTACGGCTGCTGTCGACCGCGAGATTGACACCCTGCCGAAAGTTTCAGGCGGCGAGCCCTATCTCAGCCGCTATTCCAATGACGTGCTTCAGCGGTCGCTCGATATCGCCAAGAAACAGGGCGACGAGTATGTGACGCTCGAAGCGCTTCTGATCGCTCTGTTTGAGGTCAATTCGCCCGCATCCACAATCATGAAGGATGCCGGCATGGGGGCCGCCGAGCTGCAGGGCGCCATAGCTGAGCTCCGCAAAGGCAAGAAAGCTACTGACCAGAGTGCGGAGGAGACCTACAACGCACTGTCGAAATATGCCATAAACCTTAACGAACGCGCACGCACGGGCAAACTCGATCCCGTGATCGGGCGTGACGACGAGATACGCCGCGTGCTCCAGATCCTGAGCCGGCGCACAAAAAACAATCCTATGCTTATCGGTGAGCCGGGCACAGGCAAGACGGCTATCGCCGAAGGCCTCGCCCAGCGTATCGTGCGCGGCGACGTGCCTGAAAACCTCCGTTCGAAACAGATATTTTCGCTCGATATGGGCGCGCTCGTGGCCGGTGCCAAATACAAAGGAGAGTTTGAGGAGCGTCTGAAAGCCATTGTCAACGAAGTGACACAGAGCGACGGCGACATCATCCTTTTCATCGATGAGATCCACACCCTTGTGGGTGCCGGCAAAGGCGAGGGCGCCATGGATGCCGCTAACATCTTGAAACCGGCTTTGGCTCGTGGTGAGCTACGTTCGATCGGTGCCACGACGTTGGATGAGTATCAGAAGTATTTTGAGAAGGATAAGGCGCTTGAGCGTCGGTTCCAGACCGTTATCGTAGACGAGCCGAGTGAGT
>URWH01000042.1 GCA_900551515.1 uncultured Porphyromonadaceae bacterium | reverse complement strand
AAGAGTTTACGATAATCAGTTGACGCTCTTTTAATTATTTTCGTCGAACTCACGTTATATTATCATTTCCGCAAGTGGAGTCAATCAACAAAATTCGTGGGTTTTCTGCGCAGCCTTGTGACGATTGTGCCGTAACTATGAGTGCTGTCTGTCCCCGGCACGGGCATTGACTTATCTTGACGCGATACTTTTCATGCCCTATACTTCTGACCCTCACCAACATTATGCCATAAAATATTTATTTGACGGGACGAAAGCTACATTCGCCTCGGCCACTCGTTGGCGCTTTTCTTCAGCTCTTTCGGTCACGATGGAACCCCATCGCTCCCTTATGACCTGAAGAAAATCACTCAACGATTGACCGCCCTGCCCTTAACATTTATTGTCGAACCGGCTCTAACAGCATCATACAACAAGCAGACGGCGAAATGGCCAAGCCACTCGCCGTCTGCAATTGCGTTATGATTGCCGGGAATGATGACTGCTCCCCGGCCTGATTATTTATTGAAAATCTCTTTGATTGAGCCGATCGAGCTGAGCACACCCGTGGCTTCATAAGGGATATAGACAGTCTTGGCATCTTTGCCTTCAACCATCTCGCGGAGCGTTTCGATATATTTCGTGGCAAGCATATAGGATGCGGGATTGGTGTTGGATGCTGCGACAGCCTCGCTGACACGGCGTATTGCTTCGGCCTCAGCTTCGGCTTCAAGAATCTTTGCGCGTGCTTCGCCTTCGGCACGGAGGATTTCCGACTGCTTGGCGGCTTCAGCCTGATTGATTTTTGACTGCTTCTCGCCTTCCGAGCGCAGGATGAGCGATTTCTTCTCACCTTCGGCGTTGAGGATCTCGGCACGGCGGTTGCGTTCGGCCTGCATCTGTTTCTCCATGGCTTCACGCACACTTTCGGGAGGCGTGATGTCCTGCAGCTCTACGCGGTTCACCTTCACGCCCCATTTGTTGGTTGCCTCATCAAGAATGGTCTGAAGTTTGGCATTGATCGTATCGCGCGATGTCAGCGTCTCATCAAGCTCCATCTCGCCTATCACGTTGCGGAGTGAGGTCTGCGTGAGTTTTTCAATCGCATTGGGAAGGTTGTCGATTTCATACACCGATTTCTTCGGGTCGACGATCTGGAAATAGAGCAGCGCATTGATTTCGGTCGTCACATTATCTTTCGTGATCACCTGCTGTGAAGGGAAATCATAGACCTGTTCGCGAAGGTCGATGACGCTTGTGGTGGTCACGCGCACATATGAGCGGTTGCCCACATGCTCGATGCGACGGGCATAAACCACCTTCGGCTTGTCAATAAAAGGCCGGCGGGCAGCACGCTGTGGAAACGTCCGAGACGTTCGATGACGCGCGTTTCCGACTGCGGCACAACCTTGACGGCATTCGATACGATAATGATAGCCATAAGCACTATCACACCGAGAATAATCCAAACTTCCATAATAAAGTTGTTTTTAAGATATTAATAATTCAAGTTATCTTCAAGTTGGCTTTTCAGTCGGCCACCGACTTGACGATCAGTATGATACTGTCGAAGCCTGTCACCTCGACCAACTGGTTTTCGGCGAGCGGCTGGCCGTCGGCTGTGCGCACGCCCCAGCGGTCGCCGTCGATTTTCATACGGCCGCGCGATCCGTCGGGTTCGGCGGTATCAATGCGCCCGCGGCGTCCGATCAAGGCATCCATGTTGCTTGCACCGTCGGCATTCGGAGTGAACAGACGGTTGTAGCGTTTCAGCAGCTTCGGCACAAACAACAGTGTGCTTATCAAAGCCACAGCACATATTATCAGCTGCACTTCGATGCCGGCGCCGCACAATGCGCAGACCATTCCGGCAAAAGCACCGAAAGCCATGCACAGGGCGATGCCTGATGAGGTGAATATCTCTATTATCACAAGCGCTATGGCGATGATCAGCCACACTGACCACATTGGCATTACCAGTTGTTCCATATCCTACTCCTTGTTATATCATCTGTTTAATAGTCATACAGCAGCTCATATTCCAATATATAGAGCGTGGCTCCACGTCCGCCGGTGAAATAGTCACCGTATTTCGAAGCCGAAGCGGTCACAAGCAGATAGGTCGGGATTCTGTCCGTGGCCACGTACTCAAGCGGAATCTCCACGTCGATATAATCGCTGATCGTAGAGCCGGAAGTGAATTCGCCGTAAGCGATGACGCCGGCATCATTGCGGTTGAACAGCTTGCGGTTGCTGGGATTGGTGCGGATCTCGTAGGCCGTATCCCAGTCGCCGAGCGAACACCACACGATGCATGTGTCAGGCTCGCCCTTCATATACTGGAAGTCGGGATTCGACTTGCTGCAGTCGGATATCGGAGCGGTGGTGTATTTCAGACGCGCGCGGAGCTTTGTGGGGCGCTGAGTGAACGGACGGCCGAAATCGAGGATGCCGTTTGTGCCGTCGATTTTCACGAAATCGCCCGCAAACAGGTTGCCCGCAGCCAGTTTGCCGAGAACCGACACGCCGACGAATTTAGTTTCGAGCATGGCACCGGCATATCCTGTCGATGAAGAGGGATCGGCGAGCGGCACAGTGTTGCTCTGTCCCAATGTTGTTGCGCCACGGTTGCCCGTCGACCAGAACGACGTGCCGTCAGCCGGCCACGGGTTCCACACTTTGCCGTCCTTATACCATTGCGAGAAATCGCTGTTAGGAAGCTGCACGACAGAGCCGGTGGTGAATTCCATTTCCACGGAATGTTCATCATCGCTTGTAGCGCGGGCCACATAATCGGTCTGCGACTCGAGATGTATCAGCCGGGCCACGTAGCTGCCTCCGTTGTGAGTGATCCATTCTTCGGGAACGACAATCCATTCATCCGAATCGGCCCGACGGTATTCAAAGCCGTTAGTCTTGCCCACTTCGGCATTTGCATAAAGCCATGCCACATTAGTCCATGCGTCCACACGCTCGAGATCCACGCTCACCTCGGTCTGTCCGACGGTGATGGTCCACTCGGTGTCACGGCCAAATTCGCTTACGGTCACTTTCACAGGCTCAGTAAAGTCGACATGCTGTCCGACAATGTCGGGCGTCATCACTCCGAGAGGGCCGGAAAGCTTCAGCGAGCGCACCATGATGTTGTCGAGCGGCTGAGCCATAGGCACGACGGCCGTCACCGTGTGGTTTTCCACATCGATATTCGCCGTGCCGATCTGCGATGCTATCGTGAAATAACGATCAATGTTTTGAGTGGCCGAAATGGTCCATTCAAAGACGCGGTCGTAGCGCTCCAGCTTAAATGTGACAGGATCGGTCAGATCGAGCGGGTGCTGAAACACCTCCGGATCAAGGCATGTGGTGCCTTCCGAAAAAACAATATCTTCAACCTCCACACTGCGGATATCTGCCCACTCGGTGAGATCCATCGAGATCGTGCGGCTGACTGAATCGATCCGCACTATGCCGTTGAGCAGAGCATGGTCTTCGGCATCGACATCCTTCACTTCCACTTTATCCACCGAAGGCATAACCCAGGGATAAGGCAGATCATTGGAGATACAGGCGGCAAAAAGAGCCGTCATCACAACGACAAGCGCGAGGTGAATTCTTGACATGAAATATTTATTAAATGTGTACACCGATTCCGAAATTAATGTTGAACAAGTTGAATCTGAAATTAGCGCCGCTGCTGAATCGCGAACCTTCTTCCACGCCGTCGGTCACCTGCTTCTCATTGCGCAGATGCACGCCAAACACGCCGAACGAGATATTGAAGCTTACATTGTCGAGGATGAACACGCAGAGGCCGGGGCTGAAATTAAGCGCCACCTCGGTGAGGTCGGTCTTCGTGTCGCGCAGTTTCCCGTCGTAGGGACGTTTGAATCGCGACGATCCGCTGCCAAACGAAAGGCATGCTTCATTGAACACCGCAAAACGTTTTGAGCGGCCGAGTCCCACATAGTTGCGGTAGAACACTCCGATCGAATATTTCGAAGAATAATAGCTTATATCATGAATATCAAAACTCAGATCATCGCCCATATTCACCGCGAGATGCCCGAGGTCGGCTTCCTGACGCGTATAGTCGAATTTCAGACCTACAGCCTGATTGTCGCGGAAGAAATACGACACTGCCGGCTTGATGGCATACTGTTTGCCCTTGAATTCAAAATCGTCCACGGCCTGGAAAAATTCCACATCGTCGGCATCAAATTCGCCATACGAAGCCATAAGCCCGAAAGCCCATTGCTTGCGCGGGATAAACAGATAGTTGAACAGGCCGCGGTCATAGCGCCCGAAATTGCGTTCGCGAAGCACCAGATTGACAGTGTCCTTGCCAACGATCACTTTCTCATCCATCTCGGGATGATGCGGACGTCCCTTGACAATGCCTTTATTCGGCAAAACTTTGTTGCTGCTGACGGCCGTAGTGTCGGCTTTATCCTGAGCCGAAGCGGCGGCGATGACCATTGCCGCGAGTGCTGTAATAATATATCGTTTCATGCTCATGATCTGTTAAAGGTAAAACGCCATGCCGAACTGGATGGAGAAAAGATTGATTTTGAAATTGGCATGCTTGCTGTTGCGGTGAGCCACCTGCACCTGATTCGTGACCGAGCGCGTGTGGGTGTAGCCGAAACCGAGAACGCCGACATTGACCTCTATGGCCGAGTAGTTGTTGAGAAACATTATGAAGCCCGGCGTAAGGCCGATGTTGAGCGAGAAGTTTTTCTCGTAAGTGCCTTCGAGATGACGGTTGGCTTCCGTGCCGCCGGTGAAGTTTGACAGTTTGGCCTGACCGCCGCCAAGCGTCAGCTGCAGCTCGTTGAACAATCCGAACCGGCGGTTGTCGCCGAACGATATATAGTTTCGGAATGCCGCAGTGGCGAAATAATTCGACTGTATCGTATTCACATGGTCGGCATCGAATGTCGTTTCCGAATCGAGGATCAGGCTGCCGGCATCCAGACCGGCTTTGCTGCGCTCGTAGCCGAATTTCAAACCGACGGCCATATTATCCTTAAACGTGTACAATGCCATCGGAGTCACCTTGAACGAATAGGTGTCGCCCTTGACTTTTTCAAAAACGAAAAACTGGTAGTTGTCCTGGTTGCTTTGCGAGTAGCCAACACTGACACCCGTGATCCACTGCCCTTTGGGAATGAATGACACCTGCTGCAGATCGCGCTTGAACTGTTCCTGAGCCTTCACGGGCGGAACGGCAGCGACAATCGCAAACAACAGCAATGCCATTAATCTCGAAATTTTACTCATGTCGTTATGCTAAGTGATGATGTGATTATATTATCGTTTAATATTAATATGAGAATGTGAGATCGTCGATCTGCAGACTTCCGCCAAGCGACTTCGACGTTACCGGATCGGAGAATGTGATGACCGATGCCGATTCCTCGGCAATCGTTCCGATATGGCTCGATGAAGAAAGCATTATCTTAAGTTTGTAGGGCTTGACGCCAAACAGATCGTAAGTCAACGGTATCGAGAATGCGGTATAGCCTGTGGCAACGGAGAGATAGCCTACGCCGCGCGACACAACGATATCCGTGCCGTCGCTGTCGGCCACCAGCTCTACTATCACAAGCCCCCGGTCGCTCTGGTCCGCAATGCACGGCATGTAACGGTAATAGCCGTTGAGCGATGTCGGGCGCGATGTGAACGAAACGCCTTCTTTATATACTTCTTTTCCCGTGGCAGGATCGAATCCGTATTCTCCGAGGAACACTTTACCTGCAGCACGATGGGCTATCGACGGGATGTTCATACTATAAGATGTGTAAGGCGTCCCCGTCTGACGGTAAGGCTCTATCGTCGGACCGTTGAGATCCCACGAAGTGCTGACTATCGAAACGGCATAGGCGCCGGCTGTAGCATCGGTAATCGAATAAACCGACGGCTGCATATACCAGGTGTTGTAATTGGCAGCCTGACGGCAGAATGTCTTGGCATTTGTGTTGGCCCACTGTTTCGGAGCGAAATAATCATACGTCGCATAGTTCTGACAGTTGAATATGTCGACGATATTTTGTGAAAAGCGTCCGCCGGCGGGCAGATTTTTATATTTCACGCCGTCGTGCACATCTTCAAAACTGCCGTTGGGCACCGCGAGGCATCGTTCGGTTTCAATCTTCACCGGGGCGCAGAACTGCGACTGCTCGGTGGGATTGTCGTAGAGTGATGCAGTTATGACATATTGCGTATGCTCGTTGAGTCCGCCCAGAAGTATCAGCCCGTTTTCGGGATCACGGCGCATCAGCACCTGCTTCTGACCGTTGACATATAATTTGGCCATCGACGTGACAGTCTCGAGCATACCGGCTTCGGCCGTCGAGAACCTGACGGCGGCATAGCGGGCATACGGATCAGCTTCGATGCTGAATTCCGGCGACACGAACCGAATCGTGGAGCTCACCCTTTCATCCCCGCAATAGAGCAGACGCACACTGGTCGAAGCCACGGCCATCTGCGGCACACGGAAGCGGACAATCCATTCTCCGTCATGCCCTTCGAGCGGCTCGACAGCAAGTATCTCTGCGGCTTTCCAGGCTGTGCCGTCAGCCGATTTCACTTCCACAGCTATGTTTTTCGCCACATCATCGCCGCGGGCCACGATGTGCATCTGGCCGATATTCAGCCCCATGAGCACATCCGACACGGAGATCACCGACAGGCCTGCCTCCTGCACATCAACACTGAGCGCCACCGGACCCGACATTTTCCCCTGAGCGCTCACAGCCGAAACGAAGAAAGCGTCGACGGGATCATCCGCGCGCAGATGAGGCAACACATCGGTAAGATCCACCGCGCTGATGCCTGAGGGCGTTTCGGTGAGTTTCAGCCCGAGCGCCTGCATCCGGCTGATCACATCACTATCGGCATTCAGCAGGTCGACCTCATCGGGCCATCCCCGCGATACGAGCGAACGGGCCTTGGTGGTAAGCAACAATTTTCCGCCGTCGCATCCTTCTACGCCGAATGCAACCGCCTCGGCGGGACGGTTGCCCTCGATAATCTCAACAGACGTCTGCTGGTCGAATCCCGTCGCGGTAAGCACCGGAGGCGCAGCCGCGAGGAACGACGGCGTAAGGGCTATGACAATATCGTCGGTGGATATACGGTCGTCAAACGATATGCGAAGCTGAGGATCTCCGTTTTGTGTCGTTTCACACCCCACAGAGATTTCATAAAGCTTCCCGGCATGAGCGTTGCTGACAGTCGCGGCAAGGAATTCAGCATGCGTCCCCGCGACAGTGGTCACATCAAGAAACAGCGACACCGCGCCCGGATTGACAAACGCCGTGCGCGTTTCGTTGCTCGGATATTCCACATACCCGCCTCCGGCCGAATGTATTGTCGCGCTGATATCCTGAAGCACATTGGTATATTGCGAATCAAATTTGATGGCTATTCCGGTGTTGGCAAGCCTGCATTCGACATCCACTTGCGTCGTAGTGCCGGCCACAAGATTCACCGTGCGGGAGCCATAGAAATACGGGCAGTCAAACCCTTCGGCATCGGCCGAACCGTAAAAGGCCTCGACGACATACTCTCCCGGACGAAACGGCTCGTCGGTCCGGAAATCGGTCAGAGGCATCCAGGTGTTGGAATAACGGCCGTCGGCGCTCTGAATGGTCAGCCCTAACTCGGCGTCGGAAGGCAGCTGCGCGAAAACGCCGGTGCTCACGGCTCCCGCCGAAGTCTCGACTATAGGATTCACCGTCACGACAGGGATAATGCGGCACGCGCCAAACTGCTCCTCGACCGTGTCATTGGAGCAGGCTCCGAAAAGCATCCCCAAAAAGGCCGTTACAGCAACCGTCGACAGTGAAAATATTGATTTACAAATCTTTTGACCCATAGCATTTATGTTATGGCTGATTTTTCCATGAAGAATGACATGCCTCCTGAAAGGAAGCATTAAAATTTGTGTAAAGGTAGCGTTTTTTGACGTAATAATAACTACCCCCTGCTTAAAATTCGTTAATCGGCGTTAACACAACATGCTCCCTTAGCGACATTCATTCAATTTATGCTAACTTTGGCGTCGTAAAAAAATCATCACAGCAATGAAAAAGATCATTACGCTTACAATTCTCGCCGCGATAGCTTCCCTCTCCGCTTTGCACGCATTCGACCTCAAAGGAGCGCTCAAAGGGCTCGGCAAAGACGGCAACACCACAATCGACGGTCTGGCCAACGTGATCGGCGATGTACTCTCGACCGACAAAATCGACGTCGCTTCGATCAGCGGGACATGGAGTTACAAAGAGCCGGCCGTAAGTTTCAAAAGCGACAATCTTCTGAAAAAAGCCGGCGGAGCCGCTGCCGCCACCGCCATCGCCGAAAAGCTCGCTCCTGTCTACAAGCTTTCGGGAATCGACAAGCTCACGCTCACCATTGATGAGTCGGGCAATTTCCAGATGAAAATGCGTGGCGTGACGCTCAAAGGCGTCATCGAGCCCAACACCGACGAGAACGATCTGTCGAACTTCACCTTCAAGTTTCAGGCTGCCGGCAAGAGCCTCGGCGCCGTCAACGCCTACGTGGTCAAAAGCATCGACAGTTCGATAAAGCTCACCTTCGACATCACAAAACTTGTGGATATAATCGGCAAAGCCAGCAAGGTAATAGGCAACAGCACGCTTAAGACGCTGTCGGGTGTGCTCTCAAGCTACGACGGCCTTTGCGCCGGCTTCGAGCTTACGAAACAGAAATAATCATTCCGCTCTGCCGTGACCGACAACGAAAATCCGGTGCTGAAAAACGCCGGCAGCCGTGCCGACGCAGCTCCTGCCGCACCGCGCCCGGCAATGGTTGCCGCATCGATCGTGACCTATCACACCGATGATGAAGAGTTGCGCCGGTGCCTCAGCTCACTGTCGCCGAAGCTTTTCGACCGCATCACCGTAATCGACAATTCGTCAAGCGAAAACACCCGCCGGCTGTGCGCGCAATGGCAGGGCGTAACATATTGTCCGTCAGAAAACATAGGCTACGGCGCAGCCCACAATATCGCCATACGGCAGAGCCTGGCCGACGGACTCAGATATCATCTGGTGTTGAATACCGACATACGGTTCAACGACCGCGATTTCCCGATTCTGATCCACTACATGGACTCGCATCCCGACACCGGTGCACTCCAGCCAATGATCCTTAGCCCCGACGGCACACAGCAATACACTGTACGCCTCCTCCCCACGCCATTCGACCTCATACTGCGCCGCTTCCTCCCTGGAAATATGATGCTGAAACGGCGCAACCGCTACGAGCTGCGGCACATCGACCACACCCGGCCGTTCAACGCCCCTTACCACCAGGGCAGCTTCATGCTCTTGCGGTGCGAGGCGCTGCGCGATGTAGGGCTCTTCGACGAACGCTTCTTCATGTATCCCGAAGATATCGACCTCACGCGCCGCATCCACGAACGGTGGCGCACCATGTATGTGCCCGACATGAAGGTGATCCACGACCATAAGGCAGAGTCATACCACAGCTTCCGCATGCTCCGGATCCACATCATCAACATGATCCGCTATTTCAACAAGTGGGGCTGGTTTTTCGACCGCTCCCGCAAACGCTTCAACAGAGAGCTTCTCTGACCGGAGGATACGACAAAGCGCTGTGCCCGGGCACAGCGCTTTGGCATTTCTATGACACTACTGTCGGTTATTCAAACTTGTGCGTCACAGGCAGATTCGAGGAATCGCCGTCGGGTTGCGGGATTTCCGTTTGATCGGTCACAACCACTATCTTAACCTGCGTTACAGCAGTGGCAAGTGTCGCACCCTCCTCGGCAATACCCATATTGGCAGTGAGCGTATAGGCGCCGGGGGTCAGATCTTCAGTAGGAATCTCCACACCAAAAGGAGCAACGAACGTGGTGTAGACGGGCACGCCGTTCAGCCAGTAATTCACAGGGCCTACGCACGTTGCCACATGATTGGGCCGGGTAGGTTTGACGGTTATGCCTTCAACAACCAGAGTGTCGGGGCTGACCACATACACCGTTCCGTCGCTGACAATGGCATTGGAGAAATTGAAACTGATGTCGACCTGTGGAAGGTCGCCGTCATCGTCACATGCCGCCATGCCGATAAGCAATGGCAAGGCACATAATAGAGCTAATAATTTTTTCATAGCGGGAATAGGATTACATCATAAAGGTTGTTTCTACTCTTTTTCTTCCTTTCAGTTACTGAATGTAAGCTCGTCATTCTTAACATCGATAACGATAGGATGGTCTTTATCGACTTTCTGTGCGAGGATGTCCTTCGACAGCCGGTTGAGCACCAGACGGTGGATGGCACGCTTGACAGGACGTGCACCGAATTCAGGATCGTAGCCTTCCTCTGCAAGGTAGTGCAGGGCGGCGGGAGTGACTTCAAGTGTAACGCCGTTGGTGGCAAGCATCTTCTGAACGCTGCGGATCTGCAGTCCGACAATCTCCTCAATCTCTTTTTCGTTGAGCGGGGTGAACATTATCGTTTCATCGATACGGTTCAGAAACTCCGGACGGATTGTCTTTTTCAGCATCTCAAGCACTTCGTTTTTGGTGTTTTCCACCACTTCGTCATGATTTTCGGGCGTCATCTTGGCAAAATTGTCACGAATGACCGACGAACCCATGTTGGAGGTCATGATGATGATGGTGTTTTTGAAGTTGACCAGACGTCCCTTGTTATCGGTCAGACGGCCGTCGTCGAGCACTTGCAGAAGGATATTGAACACATCGGGATGCGCTTTCTCTATCTCGTCGAAAAGCACGACGGAATAGGGTTTGCGGCGCACGGCCTCGGTGAGCTGACCGCCTTCGTCGTAGCCTACATATCCCGGAGGCGCTCCGACCAGACGGCTCACGGTGTGCTTCTCCTGATATTCACTCATGTCAATTCGGGTCATCATGTTCTCGTCGTCAAACAGATATTCGGCCAGCGCCTTGGCAAGTTCTGTCTTGCCGACACCGGTGGTGCCGAGGAAGATGAACGAACCGATAGGACGGCGCGGATCGTTAAGGCCGGCACGGCTGCGGCGCACGGCATCGGCGATGGCACGGATGGCCTCTTCCTGCCCTACGACGCGGTTGTGAAGCTCGGCTTCGAGATGGAGCAGTTTTTCCTTCTCGCTCTGCACCATCTTATTTACCGGAATTCCGGTCCAGCGCGAAACCACATCGGCGATATCTTCGGAGTCCACTTCCTCTTTGATGAGCGCTTTCTCGCCCTGCATCATCTTGAGCTGCTCCTGAATATCGGCATTCTCTTTCTCTTTCTGCTGAACTTTCGAATAGCGGATCTCGGCCACACGGGCATAATCGCCTTCGCGTTCGGCGCGTTCGGCTTCGAAGTTAAGCTGCTCGATATCGATCTTGTTTTGCTGAATCTTGTTGATGAGATCTTTTTCGGCTTTCCATTTAGCCATATATTCTTTCTCCTCCTCACGCATTCTGGCAAGATCCTTTTCGATCTCTTTCACTTTCTCTTTGTCGCCTTCACGCTTGATGGCCTCGCGCTCGATTTCCTTCTGGGCTATCATTCGGCTGATCTCATCAAGAGCCTGCGGCACGGAATCGATTTCCAGACGCAGCTTCGAAGCGGCCTCATCGATAAGGTCGATGGCCTTATCCGGGAGAAAACGGTCGGTGATATAACGTTCGGAAAGCTGAACGGCGGCAATAATCGCCTCGTCACGGATACGCACTTTATGGTGGTTTTCATAACGCTCTTTCAGGCCGCGGAGAATGGCGATGGCGCTCATCTCGTCGGGCTCGTTGACCATCACTTTCTGGAAACGGCGTTCGAGCGCTTTGTCCTTCTCGAAATATTTCTGGAACTCGTCGAGCGTCGTTGCGCCGATGCAGTGCAGCTCGCCGCGCGCCAGCATCGGCTTGAGAAGGTTGCCCGCATCCATCGAGCCTTCGGTCTTGCCCGCGCCGACG
>URWH01000041.1 GCA_900551515.1 uncultured Porphyromonadaceae bacterium | reverse complement strand
GGCCACCTCTATTGCCGATTCGCTGAATAGTTATAATCAATTATAATTGTATTAATTTTTGTTATCTTTTTACAATTTATGTTTAGTGTCATCAGAAATGATGACAGGGTCATTTGATGATAATAACTAATTTTATTGCCGATAAACCATCATTAACAAAATCAGATAACATGATGACAAGATTATCACTTGCTTTGCTGTTTGCAGCCGTAATGTTTTGCTCGCTGCAGGCTTCAGCAGCTAAGTTAAACGTAAAGGTACACCCGACTACCAGCGAGTGTCTGAGTTCAGGCGACATCAACCGCATACACGCGCAAATACTTGCCGGTCTGGCCAACATACCGACAGTGAACCTGCTTGACGAATCGAACGATGGCACCGAAGCCGACGAACATTTCCAGTGCAACATCGACTCCATCAACGTTTACAAAAAGGGCAAAGGCGCTGACGCACATTATATCACCTGCATAAATATGCGTGCTACAGTCTACAACGACCCCGAACATCCCGAAGGTGCATGGTCAATTCCCGTTCAGGTGTTCAGCAGCTTGTTATTAGCCACGCATAAGACGACGAAAGAAAGCGCAACATCAGCACTGGAATGGGTTCCGTCGAAAGTGCTGAAGGAACTTTGGGAACCGTTTGCCGTCACCGGAAAGCTGCTTGAGGTCACCGAAGTGAAAAATGACAAAGCGCAAATGGTATCGGCGGCTATCGGGACTCTGAACGGAGCCGAACCCAAGCAATCGCTCGACGTGTATCTTCCCGACCCGAAGATTGTAGACAAAGACGGACAGCTGAAAGAGAACAAACCTATCGGTAAGGTTAAGATCGAAGACGTTGGCGAAGAAGTGTCGGTGTGCAAGGTCACAAAAGGCGGCGACAAAATCTACGCAGCGTACATCGAAGACCCCAACCAGCTTACCGTAAAATCGAAAGCTCCTTCGGAAGGTACCATTAAAGACCTGAAATATAAGGCTCAGACCGGTGCGGAATTTGCGTTCATCTTAAACGAAATATTAAAAGGCACTGTTGAAATCGTCAACGAATCCATCGGATTTGGAAAAGAAGTCGTTAACGACGTAAAAAGTATCTTCTGAGATGCTCAAAAAGATCAAAATAATACTGTTGCTCACAGCGTGCGCCATTTTTTCGGCGCACGCACAGTATAACGTGCTGATAAATCCGACGGTAGGCGGATATCAGAGTAAGCTCAACAACGACACGCTTATCCATACCGTAAAGGAGGCCATCGGCGAAATCGGCTACATCAATCTTGTGGAAGCCGATGCCAACGGTTCTGAGACAAATGATTACGAGATCGACTTGCGCATCAATGACATAATCTTCACCGGTCAAGAAAATCATCCTGATAGCGACCCACCGTATGTGTCATACACACACCGTGTGCTGATCACCATAGAAATTGTCGATTTGTCAAAAGGGATTGTCACCGCAAGCTCCGCCCTCGCCAAGAATGGTTTCGGAGAGAGTCACAAAGAATCCATGATAGATGGCATCGAATCGTTTAAAAAGGATATAAGGAAATTCATCCTCGACAAGCTTCCCTATTACGGCAAGATTCTCGAACTGACCGAAAGTAAAGGGAATAAGGCACAGATGCTCTACATTTCCATAGGTTCGAAAGTGGGCATCATAAAAGGGCAAAAACTTGCTGTGAAAGCGGCGGCCACGACGGCCGGACGGCTCTATTTCAAGTCGCTCGGCACGGTAAAGGTTGAAGAGGTGGAAGGCGAATTCGGGTCGCGCTGCAAAGTGACCGACGGCGGCGAGAAGATCTACGAAGCCTATCTTGACGATCCCGAGCATATAGTAGTAATGACAATCAAATAACCATTCTAACACCCCATGAAACATCTGATTACGCTGCTTATACTCGCCACTGTCGGCCTGACCACGCTGTCAATGGCATCCCCGTCGGAGGCCGGCGCCGCGACCTTGGCTGATCCAGACAAGGAAGCCGCCGCAGCCGGATTTTCACACATTGTCGGGATATCGAAATCGGAAGGCAACAAAGCCACCGAAGTGATCATCGCCATCAACCATAAGGCACCGGTGCAGGTAGGAACAAAGCTGACAGTGAAGCTGCGCCATTACATTCAGGGACGCGCGATGTACCGCAAGATAGGCGAGATGCAGGTAACCGAATTCGTATCCCGCGAACAGGCAAAATGCAAAGTGACAAAAAACAAAGAAGATGTTTACAGCTACTTCAATGAGTCGCCCGACGATCTTTTTGCCGAACGAATCATAAAAAGCAAACGCAGATGGTGAAAATGCAATCCTCCTTCAGAAAAATCTTTATCACTATATACAGTCTTGCTGCGGTTGCCCTATCGGCATCCGCGCAGGACAATTTTTCGGACCGGATAACCTACATATCGGGCCAGGGCAACAACATCATTGTCGAAGTGACCGTAACGTCGGACAACAAAGACGTGCTTGAGAGCCTCGCGTGCAAATCGGTGGTCAATGCCTATCTTTTCAACGGCATCGAAGGCGTGGGCACCGGGAAGCCCGTCATGACCGAGGAAGACCGCGACGACAACGAGCAGTTTTTCAAAGAGATGTTCCGCACGCGCTACACCGTTTTCGCCAACAACCCCAAGCGCGTCATCAAGCCGAAGAAAACCGACGAGCTGTACACAGCCGTCTATCGTGTGGCATTCCACGGCGAGACCCTCGAAAAGGATCTGCAGAAATCCAACATACTGGATCGCGGAGAGTCCGTGCAATCGCTGCCCACGATCATGGTGGTGCCCTTTAAACGCACCAGCCAGACCTACAGCGATGTCATCGACAACGACCGCTTCATGCGCTTCGCCATCCACAAGGTGGAGGAAGAGCTGAAAAAGAAAGGCTATAGCACCATCGACTATGTGGCGGCCTTCGACGAAGCCAAACGCCGCGGCGAACTGAACGATGGCAACGAAGACTCCTTTGTCAATCAGATGATATCGAGCGCAGGCGCCGACGTCAAAATCATCGTGAGCCTCTATACCGAGAGCAAATATAATCAAAACACGGCCCGCGTCACCCTGAAGGCTGTCTATTGCAGCGACGGCACAATATCGGCCAATGCCACAAAGAGCTATTCCGACAACATCGCTTTGGGACAGTGTATCACCGGCGCCGTGCATCAGCTGATGAAAGACTTCAGACCCTATGACATGTGGCCGCGCATCAACGGCAAAATATCGCTCAACATAGGCATTGCCGAGGGGTCGACAATCAGCATGGACACGCAGCTCAACAAAAATAAGAGCAACCCGACGAATCTCATCCTGTCGGAAGTGCTCGACGTGTGGGTAAGACGCAACTCCTCGTCATGGCACAAGAAAGGGCTCTCCGATGTCTCGATAATATTCGACAACATCACACTGAAAAAGAAGGACGATCTGTCAGCCTTTGCAAGAAGTCTGCGCCAATATATCTCGTCGCTCTCGGCCGAGGATGTGAAGCTGAAAGCCTCATACAGGCTCGACGGAACGGCACTCTATTTCACAATATCCGAAAGTGACGAATGATATGAGATTCCGACCGGTCATCACACTGCTTTGTCTGTGGGCGGTCGCGGCATGCGCGGCGGCCAAAGTGCCCGACTGGGTGAAGAAACGGCCGGTTGCCGACAGCTGCTACATAGGCATCGGAACAGCGCCGGCCTCGGCACCCGACTGCGAGCAGACGGCACGCGAGAAAGCGCTGGCCGATCTCATAGCCCAAATACAGGTGACGGTTGAAAACGAATCGCTGCTGCAGCGCATCGACGAAAACGGCAACTATTATGAGCGTTATACCGACGACATACGCACCCGTTCCAAGGCATGGCTCGAAGGCTATGACCTTGTGGGCACCTACAACGACGGGCAGACCTGCCGGGTCTATTACCGCATCGGCAAAGAGCGCTATGCCGAGCTGAAGCGCGCCAAAGCCCGCGAAGCCTCGCTGACGGCGCTCGACTGCTGGACCAACGGCAACAAAGCTCTTGAGGGCGGCGATTTCACAGCCGCCGCCTCGATGTATGCCGCGGGCATCAAAGCTATCGAGCCATTCTCCGACATGCGCCTGATCGTTGAAGCCGACCAGACGATGAACATAGCCATGGAGCTACAGATGTCGCTGGCACGCATGTTCGGTGAATTCGAGATGCAAAGTACGCCCTCGGCATTGACTGTCAAGCCGTTTGCCGGCACGCCTGCCGACGTGCTCATCCTTGTCAAATCGGGCATCAACGGCCTGTCGAACGTGCCGTTGGAAGCGAGCATAGACAACCGCAAGGCCGCGGTGACGGCAGGCAGCACGACCGACCAAAGCGGCCATGCCCGCATCAGCATCTCGGGGATAACCGAAAAGGGGGGCCCTTGGACCATCACCGTCACCCCTGCCCTCGATGTAAGCCATCTCTTCGACACCCCTGCCCTTGAAGCAATCTATGCCTCGCTGGCAGGCAAGATACGGCCGATCCGCATCAGGGTGGATGTTGCCGACGCTGGGCTTAAAGCCGTGTGCCGTCCGGCCGATGCTGCCTCGGAAGAGCTGGCCAGGATGGTTGGCGCATTCATCAGCAAGAACTATTTCGACCTCGTCGACAGCCCTGACGAAGCCGATATCGCGATAACCGTCAGCGCATCTTTCGCCAAAGGCGGAACCGTAAAGGCCGACCTCAACGACATCACCCGATATGTATGCAACGCGACCGTTACCGTTACCGACCTCCGCAAGCAGGCCGGAGTGATCACGGTGAATGCCGCCGGCGATGCCGGTCTGCGGAGCGGACAGTCTGAATCAAAGGCATTTAAAACCGCAAGTAACAACGCCATGAAAAAGCTGCGCAAAGAGCTTGAATCGCAGTTCAGAAGCCGCAGCTTCACCCCGCGCGTCCGCCGGCAGGGCGACGATGGCATGGTAACCGGTCAAAGCGACTTCTTCGACGACGAATACAAATAATCTTTTTTAAACCAACCATATCATGAAATCAATCCCCGCAATTATCCTTATTGCCGTTCTGACACTGACATCGGCATGCGCCTCAGCAAAAAAGGTGAAACCCAACAAAGGTGAAACCGAGATCCAGCAACTTTGCGAATATGTCACCGACCAGACCAACTACTATGGCAACGGCGTGGGCGAAAGCACCGACATGCAGATGGCCAAAGACAAAGCCACAGCTGCCGCACGCGCGCAGATTGCCGAAGCGCTGAAAGTGTCGGTAGAGCGATTCGCCAAACAATACCGCAGCGACCTCAACGGCATTGCCGACACCAAATTTGAGGACAGCCTGCAGACGATAACCATACAGACCCTCTCGGGCTCGACCGAAGTGTGCTCACGCATCGTGCGCACCGACACGGGCCGTTACCGCGCCTATGTGTCGGTGGCACTGCCGAAAGAAGAGGTTGTCAACGCCATCCGCGAGACAGTGAAAAGCTCCGGCGAGACCCAGTCGATCGACCAGCGGCAGGCCGAATTTGAAAAGAGCATCAACGACAACATCATCAATTCCAACCAATAACACCGGCAATGGCACTCTCCTTCATGACAGCCGCCCGGCTTGCGATGGCCGCGGCATTTGTCATCCCGTTCGCGGCTCAGGCGCAGGACAGCGACTGGGAGAAAGAATTCTGGCAGACAGCACGACAGCATGCCAGCGAATTTGAGCGCACCACCAGAAGTCATTTCGAGCAGATGCGCGGCGATTTCAACGCCGAGTATGCCGAAGCGCTTAACGGTGTCTGGCGCATCTATGTGGTGAAAGAGCCGACCGAAACGCCGATCCGTAAAGAGCCTGACCGCCAGCCCGTAGCCCCCGCGCCCGACAAAAAGCCGACGGCACCGGTGCGCATCATTCCCGAGAGAATCGTGACACCGCCGAGCGTCATTCCGCCGGTGCCGCAGACACGGCCCGAGAACCCGACGCTGACGCTGCCCGACCGCCGCGATGCCGTCAAGGTCGACTTTTTCGGCGTTGTCTGCGATATCGGCAGCTACAACTTGCCGGCCGTGAGCTACAACGCAAAAGAGATGCGTCTCGGCAACGAATGGAAAAAGCTGGAGAACAACAGCGACATAGCTTCTCTGCTTGCCGACTGCCTGCGCCTGCGCGAGGCACTCTCGCTTTGCGATGTGGGCTATCTATGGCTATGCGAGCAAGTTGCGGCCAAAATCCATCCCGCCGACCGCGACTCGCAGATCTTCCTCACCTCCTTTCTGCTCAACCAGAGCGGCTACGATGTGAAGCTCGGGCTCACCGGCAAAGGACTCACGCTGCTGATGCACACCGATCTGCCCGTCAATGGCTCCTACTATCTGACAATCGACAACAAACGCTACTACATACGTGAACACGAGCTCGGGCTCGAACAGATCGTCACCTACGACGCTGCCTACGCACCCGGCGACGCGATACCGCTGCGCATGGTGCCCGACCGCATGCCGCTGCTCGACCCCGAGAGGAAATCGACGGTGAGCTACAGTTCAAAACGCTGGACGGGCGAGCCGGAGTTTACCGTAACCGTGAGCGAGCCCGAGATGGAGTTTTTCAAAGGCTATCCCATGATGTCGTGGGAAAACTACATCAAAGCACCGTTGTCGGAAAACTTCCGCAGCCAGGTGATCGAGACTCTGCGCGGCCGGCTGGTAGGACTGAACACGTTCGACGGTGTGAGAAAACTGCTTGAATATGTGCAATTCGGCTTCGATTACATGACTGATACCGAACAGTATCACCGCGAGAAAATCAACTTCCCCGAAGAAAACTTCTATTATCCGGCCAACGACTGCGAGGACCGCTCCATACTCTTTGCCACGCTTGTCAGCGAGCTTTACGGCCTCGACGTGGTGTTTCTGCACTACGACATGCACCTGAGCACCGCCGTAGATTTCAGCGATCCGACCATCAAAGGATATTTCCTGAACATCGACGGTCACCACTACGTGATGTGCGACCCGACATTTCTCGGCGCCCGCATCGGCATGTCGATGCCTCAGTACAAAGACAAGAAGCCGGAAGTCTACCGGCGATGACTCCCATAACAGAGAAACGATGAGCGAATCTCAAAAGCAACCGCAAGAGCAGCAGCCACAGCAAGAGCAGCAGCCGGAAGCGCCGCAGCAACCGGAGCAGAAGCCGGAACAGCAGCAGCCGACATTTGTGGCTACAGTGTTAACGGCGGTTGGCATCACATTGGTGGCCTTCATTGCCTCATGGTTTATTCCCGGCGAGCTGACGTCGCTCGAAGTGTTCACGCCCAAAGAGAAAGCCAGCGACTTCAGCTTCAGCGACTTCTACACCATGGTGGCGAACAATACGGGCAACGTGCGCACCGACCCCGACATCACCATAGTCGCCGTCGACGGATGCACGCGCGCGGAAATGGGCCGTGCCATCGCCGTGGCCGATTCATGCGGAGCCGCCGTCATCGGCCTTGACCTCATCTTCAGTCCGCCCACCACCGACAGCGACCCGATAATAGAAGCCATCGACACGGCACGCAACATCGTGCTCCCCACCGTGCTCGAAGGCGGCGACCAGAACCGCTTCACCGAGTCGCGGTCGTCGTATTTCATGCCCGCGCTCTCGGGCAACTACACTCTTGCCTCGGCCAACATCAACGGCGATATGGACAACTCCACCACGCGCTATTTCAAGCCGGAATTCAGGCTCAACGACGAGATAGTGCCGTCGATGGCAACAGCCATAGCCGAGCTCTACCGGCCAGGTTCGGCCGGAGAGCTGATAGACCGCGGCAACGATATGGAGATGATCAACTTCTCCAACCGCGAATTCATACGCCTGACGCCCGGAGAAATGATTGAAAACAGCAGATTTATCCGCGACCATATAGTGTTGATCGGGTATGCCAACGATCCCGCCGACACCCACCGCAGCCCGCTCGTCAACAAGATGCCCGGCATCGACATCCACGCCCACACCATCGCCACCGTCATAGGCCGCGAATACATCAACTATCCGCCGCACTGGATGTCGGTTGCCCTTGCCATGCTGGTGTGCTGCCTCATCATAGTAGCCGGCCTATACTCCCGCAAGCATCTGTGGGGAGCCATTCTCGTAAGGCTGCTTCAGGTGGCGGTGATGTTCGGCGTGCTCTACGCAGGGTCGCTCATCTATATCAGATGTCATTATTCGTTTGACTTCATGCCGGCAATCACCGTGTCGATTCTCGGGCTCGTCATTATGGACGTGGTGATCGGCCTCAGCGTCATGGCCAGCAATGCCTTCAAAGTCTTACGCCACTACACGCGCCTTGTGGTGGATAAGATCAATAAACCCGGGACCAAAGACAATCCTAAAAAAAACTAAAAAGATGCTTCAAACACCGCTACTCAAAAAAATCATTTGTCTGATAACGCTCACCGTCATGACATGCGGCACGATATATGCCAAGAACTTCTATACCGTCTATGAGATTAAAGGCACGGTTTATACCATCAACAAAGCCACGACTACCAAATTGAAAAAGAACGACATGGTTTCCGACGAAACCGTGCTCCGCTTCTCCAGAGGCAATCAGATATGGCTTTTGTCGCCAAACAAGCAGAACGTCTACAAGATATCCGACCCGACGAAAAAGAGCGGCGCCAAGGTGGCACAGCTTGTGGCCGAAGCCCGCGAGCATGTGATAGCATCCCTCTCCGACATCAGTGCCGGAGTGTTCAGCGGCATATCGTCGGACAAAACGCCGGTCGACCGCTTCAACCGGTCGGGAGTGACCATCGTGGTCACCAACGCCAACGGCACCATCACCATGCTGCGGAGCATGCTTGGGCCCGACGAGATAGTCCGACGAAGCAGTGAGCGCCCGGTAAAGGTGCGCAAAATCAAGGACAACGGCGGCCTGTTTCATTTCTCGTTCAAAAACGTATCGGACAACATCCTATATTCCAACCTGATACTCAAGGACAGCACCCCCGATAGCCTGCAGTTTCTGTTTCCGGTCAATGTGGCGCTAAAAGCCGACGGCATCACCGACCTGAAAGAAGTGCAGCTGATGGTGCCGAAAACACCCTTCGCAGGCTACATACTGATACTCAGCGACCGCGATTTCACCATGGCCGACATCGAGAATGAACTTGAAGTGGCCACACAGGACACCTCACATTTTTATATTTACGAACTCATAGAGTAAGACCCGATTTAAGATTCAATACCAAACAATTCCCTTGCATTTGAGGCGGTGGCTGCGGCTACCGCTTCATTGCTTTGTTGCAGATGCTGAGCGACGTAGGCGGCTGTGGCAACGATGTAGGCGCTCTCGTTACGGCGGCCGCGGTGAGGGACGGGAGCGAGATAGGGCGAGTCGGTTTCGAGAAGCATACGGTCAAGGCCGATGGCCGGAAGGGTGTCGCGCAGCCGCGAGTTTTTGAATGTGACGATGCCGTTGATGCCGAAATAGTAGTCGACGGTGCGGCGCACGCGCTCCACATCCTGCGGTGTGCCGCCGAAGCTGTGCATCACGCCCCGGGAGGCGGGAAACGACTGAAGCACTTCGAGCGTCTGGTCAAGGCCCTCACGGCAATGGATTATCACGGGCAGATTGCGGGCCGTGGCCCAGCGCATCTGCTCCTCGAGCACCTGCATCTGCTGCTGCTCAAACTGTTTGTCCCAGTAAAGGTCGATGCCTATCTCTCCCACGGCCACAAATTTTTCTCCGCTGTCAAGCTCGCGCCGGATCCCGGCCAACGAGTCGCGCCAGCCGTCGTCGACCTCCGTGGGGTGGAAGCCCATGGCCATGGATGTGACTCGGGGAAACGCGGCATGGAGCGCCTTCATGGGCGCTACGGTCTGCAGATCGACATTCGGAAATATCATATGACCGACACCGGCATCAAGAGCGCGGCGCACGGCCGGCGTCCCGGTAATCTGCAAGGGGTCGTCGTCGGCAAATTCAGCGAGATAGAGATGGGTGTGGGTGTCGATGAGCATGATGCGTCAGTGAGTGCGGGTGCGTGATTTCTCAGCTATCGCCGTGAAGAAATCGCGGGCGGCGGGAGTGATTCCGGCCTTGTCGAGGGCGGCGATGGCGCGGCCGACGTAGAGGTCGACCAGCTCGTGGCAGCGGCGGCTGAGTCCGAGACGGTCATACACCTCTTTCACGCGGCTTATCTTTTCGTCGGGTGCCGACGGCGCCGTCATCTCGCGCTGAAGCACGCCTTCGGTATCTTCCTGCAGAGCCGTGATCAGGAGCCATGTCTTTTTGTCGTTGATAATGTCGCCGCCGATTTCTTTGCCGAACACGATAGGGTCGCCATAGGTGTCGAGCCAGTCGTCCTGAAGCTGGAAGGCGAGGCCGAGCAGCACGCCATAGTCATACATGGCTTTGGCGTCGGCTTCCGGGGCGTTGGCCATAAGGGCGCCCATGCGGCAGGCGCATCCGAGGAGCACCGACGTCTTCAGGCGTATCATCTCAAGATATTCATCGACAGTGACATCGGTGCGGCTCTCGAAATCCATATCGTATTGCTGACCTTCATAGACTTCCATGGCCGTGCGGTCGAGGAGGTCGGAAGCGGCCACTGCCTGCTGCGGACGACAGGCGCGGCGCACGAGGATGCCGGCAAGCGTGAGCATGGCGTCGCCCGAAAGGATGGCCGTGCGGTCGTCCCATTTCAGATGCACGGTGGGACGTCCGCGACGCATGTCGGCGCCGTCCATCACATCATCATGAAGCAGAGTGAAATTATGAAACATCTCCACAGCCGCAGCCTGATTGAGCGCTGTCGAAGCGGGCTGACCAAAGGCCTCGCATGTGGCGAGCGTGAGCACGGGACGCAGGCGTTTGCCTCCGCCGTCGAGTGTATAGGCTATCGGTTCATACAGTCCGGCCGGGGCCGACGGATAGCTGAGCGATTTCAGCTTCTGCTCTATAATGCCGAGATAGTCACTGAGCGTTTGCATGATAGATATAGGGGTGTTACGTTTAATTCATTATAAACCTGCAAGATAAATGGTCGTGGAGCAACTTTTCACACGGCGCGCGCCCCGAGGCGGGGTGATCACACAGTGAGCACGATGTTGTTTTCGTCGGCTATGCGGCGCATGTTGATGATAGCATAGCGCATGCGTCCCAGGGCGGTGTTGATGCTCACCTTGGTGGCTTCGGCTATCTCTTTGAACGACATGTTGCGGTAGAACCGCATCATGAGCACCTCGCGCTGATTTTCGGGGAGCGCGTCGATGATGCGGCGCACATCCTGACTGATCTGTTCGCTGATCATGAAATCCTCGATGTTGGCTTCGGCAAGATCTTTGCGGTTGAGCACGTCGGGTGTCGTTTCGTCGTCGGCCGACACTGTGGCCTCGCTTTTTTCCTGACGGTAATAGTCGATGATCAGATTGTGGGCAATGCGCGATATCCATGCGGAGAACTTGCCCGATTCGGCGTAACGTCCCTGCTTGATGGTCATGATGGCCTTAACGAATGTTTCCTGAAACAAATCGTTGGCGACATCGCGGCTTTTCACCACTGAAAAGATATATGAGAATACACGGGTCTGATGCCTGTTCAATAATATGTCGAATGCCCGGTTTTCACCGTGGGCGTAAGCAGCCACCAACTGATCGTCGGGGAGACTGTTTAGTTTTTTCATTGCTATACTTTTTATATTAGAGTAGCAGTGTATCGATAGGCCGAAGATTATGAAGGTTCATTAATTATTTAGTTGCTTCTTTCACTATGACTGATGATTGGAGTATTATGAAGCGGATGCAAATTTAAGTCATTTGCCCCGGATTGGCAACACTATAGTGGGAAAATCATGCATTTTTAACATACCGCACACAATAATTGAAGCTCATTGATGTTAAGAGCTTGTTTAATAATAAATGTTGCCGCCAGGGTCGCATAGCTTGAGACGGGTTTCGACATATGACGAAGGAGTGTACTTGATGTACACGACTGAGGAGCAGGGCGA
>URWH01000040.1 GCA_900551515.1 uncultured Porphyromonadaceae bacterium | reverse complement strand
CCCCTTTCCAATCATGCGACACGACAAACTTGAGCGCGAGCTTCATCTGCTCATGCTGCTTACCGACAACCACACGCTGACGATAGACAAGCTGTGCGACAAGGTGGGCATATCCCGCCGTAACCTTTATTATTATCTCGAGTTCTTCCGCGACACAGGCTTTGTGGTCTACAAGCGCGGCAAGGTCTACTGCATAGACCGCGACTCGCCTTTCTTCGGGCGGCTTGTAGAGCGCGTGTCGTTCACCGCCGACGAGGCGGTGCTGATGCGCCGTCTGCTCGACAAGGTCTCGGACAACAATGCCGTTGTGGCAAACCTCAAGCGAAAGATGGACCGTTTCTACGACTTCGACATCCTCGACAGCGACGAGATGCGTGAGCAGGCGGCACACAACGTCAGCGTGCTTCACGAGGCTATAAAGACAAGGCGGCAGGTGCTGCTGCGCAACTATTCGTCGCCCCACAGCAATACGTGCCGCGACCGCCTTGTGGAACCGTTCATGCTGATGAACGGCAACAACGAGGTGCGCTGCCATGAGCCGGCATCGGGCATGAACAAAACCTTCAAGGTGGCGCGCATGGAAGACGTTACGCTCCTCGAACAGCCGTGGCAGCACGAGGGCGACCACCGCCGCATGTATACCGACATCTTTATGTTCAGCGGCGAGGAGCTTTATCCCGTAACGCTGTCCCTCGGTTCGCTGTCATACAATGTGCTGAAAGAAGAATATCCGTCGGCTGCCAGATACATCACACCTGCCGGCAACATGCGGTGGAACCTGTCCATGAATGTTTGCAGCCATGCCGGCATAGGCAGGTTTGTGCTTGGTCTGTATGAAGACATAGAGGTGCTTGGCGACGATGCTTTCAAGGCGTATCTCAAGGCAAGGATATCCCGTATTGCCGGTGTCGGATGAGCGTTTTCAGACCACTTTGTAATATATTGAAAATCAAGATGATACCTTTTGAAATGCAAAAGACCGCCTTTTGCACTCCAAAAGGCGGCATATTGGAGGCTGAAAGGCGGTCTTTTAGAAGCCGAAAGATGCCCTTTCGAAGTGTAAAAGGGCACCTTTCGGAAATGACTTCTTATTCTGAGAAAAGTATTTGTATAACTGTCTGACCCACAGCCTTGAGCACGTCACGGTCTATGTGGTCCATGTTGTCGCTGACGGTGTGCCACGTAGGACCGAAGTTGCTGCGCTCGCAGTCGGGATAATAGGCTATGATGTCTATCGTGGGTATTCCCGTGTTGCGGTTTATGGGCAGGTGGTCGTCGGTCACCATTCCGCCCTCCGTTTCCGGGAACATGCTGCCGTAGCCGGCTGTCTTGGCTGCCGCCCACACCTTCTTTACTATTTCCGGCGCGAAATGCTTTGACACCCCTTCCTGATAGAAGCGTGCCCCCTCGCCGCCCACCATGTCGAGCAGTATGCCGTAGGCGGGACGCTGCCGGGCGCTGGTGTAGGGCGTGTGCGCCGCCCAGTATTGGGCGCCGAGAGCCCACGATGACTCGCCGGTGCTTTCGTCGTCGTGCGACCCGTAGTCCTCCACGTCGGTCAGAAGCACGTCGACGCCTATCCCCGGCGCCTGCTGCTGGAGGTTGCGGGCTATCTCGAGGATCACGGCCACGCCGCTCGCACCGTCGTTGGCGCCGTCAAGCGGCGTGCGACGCTTGCTCTCATCTTTGTCCTCGTCGGCCCAGGGTCGCGTATCGTAGTGGGCGGCGAGCAGTATGCGGCGCGGTGCCTTGGCGTTGAAGCGGGCCATGATGTTGGCCATGGGCAGACGGGTGCCATCGAAGGCCGTCACCGTGGCTTCCTGCACCATCACCGTGTCGGCGCCGTAGCCGGCAAGCTTTTCGGTGAGATAATCGCGGCACTGGCGGTGAGCCGGCGTGCCCGGCACGCGGGGCCCGAAATCCACCTGACGGGCTGTGAAGGCAAAAGCGCTGTCGGCATTGAATGCGGGCCACTTCGGCGTTTCGGCCGTTTCAGCCTGCGCGGCTGCTTCGGCACTCTTGTCAGCCGCCCCCGACGAACAGGCCATCAGCATTATGGCCGGTAGTATCATTGAAAGTAGTTTCATCGTTGTGGTTATTTTGATGCAAAGGTAGCGAAAAAACATCAACTCTTCAGATATTATTGTATCTTTGCCTTGATTATTCCAAAAGCCTGCGCATTATGGACAACGCTAAACAACGCATCGATGAGTTGAGACGCGAGCTCAACCAACACAATTATAATTATTACGTGATGAATGCCCCGGTCATCTCCGACCGCGATTTCGACATGCTCATGAAGGAGCTCGAGGCTCTCGAGCGCGAGCACCCGGAGCTCGACGACCCCTATTCGCCCACTCACCGCGTGGGCAGCGACCTCTCGAAGGGCTTCACGCAGGTGGTGCATGAGCGCCCTATGCTCTCGCTGGGCAACACCTACTCGGTGGAGGAGGTCGATGAGTTCGTGAGCCGTTGCCGCGACCTGCTCCCCGGCGAGGAGGTCACCATCGTCGGCGAGATGAAGTTCGACGGCACCTCCATATCGCTGCTTTACGAGCACGGACGCCTGGTGCGCGCCGTCACCCGCGGCGATGGCGAGAAGGGCGACGATGTGACCGAAAATGTCATCACCATACGCAGCATCCCGCTGCAGCTCAGCGGCGAAGGATGGCCCGACCGCTTCGAAATACGCGGCGAGATCGTCCTCCCGTGGAAGGCGTTCGACCGCCTGAATGCCGAGCGCGCTTTCAACGAGGAACCGCTCTTCGCCAATCCCCGCAACGCCGCGTCCGGCACGCTGAAAATGCAGAATTCGGCCGAGGTGTCGCGTCGCGGCCTCGACGCTTATTTCTATTATCTGCTCGGTGACAACCTCCCCTGCGCCACTCACTACGACAACATGCAGGCGGCGCGCAGCTGGGGCTTCAAGGTGTCTGACGTGATGACGCGCCTACACTCCATCGACGAGGTGGACCGATTTATCAGCTACTGGGACACGGAGCGCAAGAATCTGCCTGTGGCCACCGACGGGCTGGTCTTTAAGGTCGACTCGCTGCGCCAGCAGCTCAACCTCGGCTACACGGCCAAGAGCCCGCGCTGGGCCATCGCCTATAAGTTTCAGGCCGAAAGGGCGCTGACTAAGTTGCAGTTCGTGTCGTTCGAGGTAGGCCGCTCCGGCGTGATCACTCCGGTGGCCAATCTCGACCCTGTGCTCCTGTCGGGAACGATAGTGAAGCGCGCATCGCTCCACAATGAGGATATAATCCGGCAGCTCGACATCTACGACGGCGACATGCTCTATGTCGAAAAAGGCGGGGAGATCATCCCCAAGATCACGGGTGTCGACGTCTCGGCGCGTCAGCCGGGCAGTCAGCCGGTGAAGTTCGTCACTCACTGTCCGGCCTGCGGCACTCCGCTGGTGCGCGTCGAGGGCGAAGCGGCATGGGTGTGCCCCAACTGCTACGGCTGCCCGCCTCAGATCGTAGGCCGCATCGAGCATTTCGTGGGACGCCGCATGATGAACATCGACGGCATCGGCGAGGAAACGGCGCAGGCGCTTTACGATGCGGGCTTCGTCCGTGACCCTGCCGATCTCTACGACATCACCGCCGAGCAGCTCGAAACGCTCGAAGGCTTCGGTCAGCGCAGCGCGGAGCGTGTCCTCGAGGGTCTGGAGCAAAGCAAGACTGTCCCGTTCGGACGCGTCATCTACGCTCTCTCCATCCCGTTCGTTGGCGAGACGGGCGCTAAGAAGATAGCCCGCGCGGTCGGCGATATCGACCGTCTGATGTCGATGTCCGCGGAGCAGCTCACGGAGATCGACGATGTCGGCCCGCGCATCGCAGCCTCGATTGTCGACTTTTTCAGCCGTCCCTCCAATCAGCGCATCATCGGGCGTCTGCGCGTGGCCGGCGTGCAGATGTCGCTCGGCGAGCAGGCGCAGCAGGCCCTCTCCGACCGCCTCGCCGGCAAAACCATCGTGATCAGCGGCACGTTCAGCCGCCATTCGCGCGACGAATACAAGGAGCTTATCGAGGCCAACGGCGCAAAAAACTCGGGCTCGATTTCCCAAAAGACCGATTATGTGCTCGCCGGCGAAAACATGGGCCCGGCGAAGCTCGAGAAGGCTCAGAAGCTGGGCATACCTGTTATTAATGAGGATCAGTTCCTCGAAATGATTAATCCCGATTGATTTTACAACCATTTAAAATAGCTGTAACATGAAAAAAACGTTCATCTCATTCCTCGTGGCTGCCGTGGCAGTTATATCGTCGGCCATACCCGCTCAGGCGCAGTTGCGCTTCGGCCTCAAAGCCGGTGTCGCCGTCAATTCGCTCCATTTCTCTTCGTCGACTTTCGACTCTGAAAACCGCGCCGGCTTCACCGGTGGTGCTATGTTGGAGTTCACGCTCCCCGCCACTGGCATCGGTCTCGACCTCTCGGCCATGTATGTGCGCCGCAACACGCAGTGGCTCGACGACAACGGCATCACGCGCGACAACCGCGACTATATCGACATCCCCCTCAATCTCAAGTGGAAAATCAACATCCCGGTGATCAACAACGTCTTCCGCCCGTTCCTCACCACTGGCCCCGACTTCGCCATCCTCACTTCTGGCCGCAGCGTCAGCAATGCCTACCGCAACCGTAAGTTCGACACGTCGTGGAATTTCGGCTTCGGCGCCGAGCTGTTCAGCCATCTGCAGGTGGGCGCAAGCTACGGCATCGGCCTGACGAAAGCACTGAAAACCGTCGGCGCCACCGGCACCGCGGATATCAGCGGCCACAACCGCTACTGGACCATCACCGCGGCCTGGCTCTTCTGACGCTTTTGACTTACGGGAAATTTTTTTGTAAATGCCGGAAACTTTCCGGCATTTTCTGCGTCAAATTAAGCAGAAAACATCATGGCACGACACGATGACATAAACCGACTCACCGCTCGATTCCTCGAAATCATCAACGCGAACAAGGGCCTTATATATAAGGTCTGCTTTATGTATGCCGTCGATCAGGAGCATCTCAAGGATCTCTATCAGGAGGTGACGGCCAACATATGGCAGGGCATGACGTCCTACCGCGGCGATTCGAAGGTGTCTACGTGGATCTACCGCATCGCCATCAACACGTGCGTCTCCGATCTCCGGCGCAACGAACGACGCCCCGCCACGACGTCGGACCTCGACGGCGAACCGGTCGGCAATATCATCGACGAGAGCCATGAACATGCCGACCGCCTCCGCGCTATGTATGAGATGATTGGCCTGCTCGGCAAACTCGACAAAGCACTTATCATGCTCTGGCTCGATGAGTACAGCTACGACGAGATTGCCGCCATGACCGGCCTCCGGCGCAACAATGTGGCCTCGCGTCTACACCGCATTAAGCAACGTCTTATCCGGCAGAACGACGAATGATTTAACTAACGATCTTAATACACTTCCGCATATGAACACTCAACTCGACGAACTGAAAAAACGATGGAAAGGCCTCGAATCGGCGGCTGAAGCCTCCGCCCTCGGCCAAGAATCGGCCATGCGCGCGGCCGACGGTTCAGCGCGCTCACGCCGCAACTGGCTGATTCGCTGTTATCGCCTCTTGTGCATTGTCGCTGCCGTCTGGATTCCCATGGCTCCGATGGTGTTCTGTCGCGTCGGTATGCCGGTGTGGGTTTGTTGCGTCACCGCGGCTTATTTCGGCCTTGCTTCTGGCTTCTGCTTCTATGTGATGCATAAGCTTAAGACTCTCGATCTCAGCCGTATGACCACGGTTGACCTCCTCTGTTCAGTGCGCGAAATCATAGCCACACGTCTTCGCATGAAGTTGGTTATGATCGGATGTATGATCCCTTTGCTCGGGGTGCTACTCTACTACTTCAGGCTGAGCACTCCTATGCTCGTCGGCGGTATCGCCGGCGCTGTCGTCGGAGGCATCATCGGCTTCATTCAGGATTGCAAAATCCGTCGCAATCTGCGCGAACTCTCCCGCGAACTTATGGCAGCCTTCGAATGATCGTATTGAGCGTTCTCTATAAGCGACCACATTGAATTTCCACTTTGAATTTCCTCTCTGATTGTCCTCTCTGAGCGAACACTTGAGTCTCCGTTTTGAGTGACCTCTTCCCGCAACCCCCATCGCATATTTTTCTCAAAAAGGCCGTTGCACAAATTCGGGATTTGTCGCGCAAAGTGTGCAATATTAAAACGGATTTAACGCGGCCGTGTTAACGCGAGTTAATATTTGTAATATTATGCGCGAATTTCTATTGTTAATTTAACATTAGATTGCGGTTGCTAAATTATGTTTAATCCCCGGAAATAAAAGTTGAAAAATGTAAATCCATTGGCAGTCAGTTTGTTGAATGTTTGGCCGACGCGAAATAATGTGTTAACTTTGCAGTGTTGAAATAAAACACGTGCTCTCCGCACATTCATCATAATTAATAAAATTAAAAATTTACAATGGATTTAAGGAAAACGTTAGTCGCCGTCGTCGCTTGCAGCGCTGTATCTGTAGCCGCTTTCGCCGCCGGTGGATGGAAACTCCCTAAAGCACATTCTGAAATAGCCGACAATCAGGTCGAATCTAACCTCGCCGGTTCCCCCGCTTTCGTAGCTGCTTCATTTGATGAGGTAAGCGCGGCAACTCCCTTTGCTGACATCCGTGAAGAAAACATCAATGCCGAACCCGAAGCAGCCGACCCGACGGCTGAACGCATGGTAAGCTATGCCGAACGTTTCCTCGGCACTCGCTACGTGCTCGGCGCTTCTGGCCCCAAAGCTTTCGACTGCTCGGGCTTCACAAGCTATATCTATAAAAACTTCGGCATCACCCTCAACCGCAGCTCCCGCGAACAGTATCTTCAGGGTCAGAAGGTGTCGGTCAACAATCTCCGTCCCGGCGACCTCCTGTTCTTCAGCTCCCGCAGCGCCGGCCGCGGCCGCGTAGGCCATGTCGCTATGGTCGTTTCGGTCGATGCTTCTAATGGCTCATGCACTTTCATCCACGCTTCCACAAAGAAGGGCGTAACATATCAGCGATTCCCCGACGGCGGTTACTACTCGCGCAACTTCATCGGCGCCCGACGCATCCTCGGCACCGACCTCGCAACTGACCTCGCCACTCTTTGAGCTGTTTGCATTTTCTGACACAACATCTCGACATATCCCCCGGCCGTTCACCTGTGTTCGGCCGTTTTTTTATTTCCTCCCCGTTTGGCCGTTTGCCAAAGATGGCGTAATTTAGCGGCATAAATTAACCAACTTGCCATGATACTGATTGCAGATGCCGGTGGCACCACGACAAGATGGGCGCGTGTAGTCGATGGAAATTTCGATGGTGAGTGCTCAACGCAGGGCATAAACCCTGTCATCATGTCGTTCGACGAGGTGCTCAAACGTTTCGAAACCGAAGTCAGACCTTTGGTCGCGGAAGAGATGCCCGAAAGCATTTATTTCTACGGAGCCGGATGCGCCGGCTCTGTCGGCGAAATGGTCGCCGACCATCTCAAACGTATCACCGGATGCCCCGATGTGACGGTGAATTCCGATCTGGTCGCTGCCGCACGAAGCCTTTGCGGACATCAACCGGGCATTGCCTGCATCCTCGGCACGGGCTCCAACAGCTGCCTGTACGACGGTGAAAAGATCGTATTCTCTCAACCCTCAATGGGCTACGTGCTCGGCGACGAAGGCTCCGGTGCAGTGATCGGACGACGTTTCCTGAGCAATCTCTACAAAAATCTCTTTGAGGATGATCTGTTTCAGTGTTTTCTTGAGATTTACCATTACAGCATCTACGACATATACCGGAAGGTGTACCGCGAACCTGAACCCAACCGTTTCCTCGCCGGATTCATGCCTTTTATCCGTAGACTGATCGACGGCGGATGGCGGCAGGTGGAAGACCTGGTGATCGACGAATTCACCAATTTTGCCGAACGCAATCTGACCGCTTACGAAATTCCCGCCGGCCAGCCGGTCCATTTCACCGGATCCGTAGCTTTTTATTTTTTCAATGAGCTCCGGACGGCTTTAAACCGCTGCGGCTTCACGCTCGGGAAGGTAACGGCCGACCCTCTCGGTGGACTTATAGATTATCACAGCACACTATAAAGAAATGAACACTTTACGAAGCGAAGCTCCCCAGGTGGAGCTCATAATGATAAATATCACCGGTTCCGACCGCCCCGGCGTCACGGCGGCACTCTCGGAAATCCTTGCTAAATACGACGCACAGATCCTCGACATCGGTCAGGCCGACATCCACCACAATCTCGCGCTCGGTCTGCTCATCAAGACCGACAGCTCCGTATCCGGCGAGATCATGAAGGATCTACTCTTCAAGGGCTATGAGCTGCATGTGAAGGTGCGCTTCGCTCCCGTCGAGCAGCCCGACTACGAAAACTGGGTGAGCATGCAGGGTAAGAACCGCTGGATCATCACCATCCTCGGACGTCGCCTCACGGCTCGCCACATCGCGCTTGTAAGCCGTGTCATTGCCGATCAGCAGCTCAACATCGACGGCATTCAGCGTCTCACCGGACGACAGCCGCTCAAAGATCCCGATAAGGCGCTCCAGAAATCATGCGTGGAGTTCTCGGTACGCGGAACCCCGACCGACTACGACGGCATGCAGCGCCGTTTCATGCACATCGCCGCCAACGAGGATGTCGATATCTCCCTGCAGGAGGACACGATGTTCCGACGTTGCCGACGCCTGGTATGCTTCGATATGGACTCTACGCTCATCGGCACGGAGGTGATCGACGAGCTGGCCGAACGTGCCGGCGTGGGCGCTAAGGTGCGCGCCATCACGGAGCGGGCCATGCGTGGCGAGATCGACTTCCGCGAGAGCTTCACGGAGCGCGTGGCTCTTCTTAAGGGCCTCGACGAGAGCGTGATGCGCGACATCGCCGAGAATCTGCCTATCACCGAGGGTGTCGACCGCATGATGACGGTGCTGAAACGCGCCGGCTACAAGACGGCCATCCTCTCGGGCGGCTTCACCTATTTCGGCAATTATCTGAAGCAGAAGTTCGGCTTCGATTATGTCTATGCCAACGATCTGGAAATTGTCGACGGAAAACTCACCGGCCATTATCTGGGCGAGATCGTCGACGGTCGACGCAAGGCCGAACTGCTGCGTCTGATAGCTCAGGTGGAAAATCTCAACATCAAGCAGACTATCGCCGTGGGCGATGGCGCCAACGACCTCCCGATGCTCTCTGCCGCCGGTCTGGGCATCGCTTTCCATGCCAAACCCAAGGTGAAGGCCAATGCCGGACAGTCCATCTCGACCATAGGTCTCGACGGCCTGCTCTATTTCCTCGGCTTCAAGGATTCGTTTATCTCCTGATAGTCAGTCAGTTCTCGGATTGTTTGCCCTCTTCGAGCTTCTCGCGCAGGAACTTTCCGGTGTAGGATGCCTCGCATGCGGCCACCTGCTCGGGCGTGCCCGCTACCACGAGCTGTCCGCCGGCGTCGCCTCCTTCCGGCCCGATGTCTATCACATGGTCGGCGCATTTCACCACATCGAGATTGTGCTCGATGATCACTACTGTGTGCCCCATGGATATCAGCCGGTCAAACGATTTCATCAGTGTGCCGATGTCGTGGAAATGCAGTCCGGTTGTCGGTTCGTCGAATATAAACATCGTGGGACGCGGCTTGTCCATGGCCAGATAATAGGCCAGTTTGACTCGCTGGTTCTCGCCGCCGGAGAGGGTCGATGAGCTCTGGCCGAGCTTCACGTAGCCGAGGCCCACCTGCTGCAGCGTAAGCAGCCGCCGCACTATCTTTTTCTCGGTCGCGCCGTCGGATTCGTTGAAAAACGCGATGGCCTCGTCGATGGTCATGTCAAGCACATCGTTGATGTTTTTGCCACGGTAGCGGATGTCGAGCACATCGCGCTTGAACTCCATGAGGTACTGGTGCACCCGCGGGCCGTGACATTCCTCGCAGGGTATGGTGATGTCGGCCATAAACTGCATCTCGATGGTGATCGTGCCTTCTCCTTTACATTCCTCGCACCGGCCTCCCTCGGTGTTGAATGAGAAGTAGCCTGGCCCGAAGCCCATCTGACGCGCTCCCTGCTGGTCGGCAAACAGCCGGCGGATCTCGTCATAGGCTTTCAGATAGGTGGCCGGATTGCTGCGGGTGGAGCGCCCGATGGGATTCTGATCCACAAACTCCACAGCCGAGATACGGTGGATGTCGCCGCGTAATGCCGTATGCAGTCCGGGCGCGTCGGCGGCCTCGCCGATCTGTCGCATGAGCGCCCGGTAGAGGATGTCGCGCACAAGGGTCGACTTGCCGGAACCGCTGACGCCCGTAACCACTGTCATGGCCTCGAGCGGAAAACGTACGTCGATGTTCTTGAGGTTGTGCTCGCGGGCTCCAACTACTTCGATATAGTCTTTCCAGCGCCGGCGCCGCCGCGGCGTGTCGATCTTCAGCTCGCCGCTGAGATAGCGGGCGGTGTAGCTTTCGGCCGTGGCTTCGCTCAGGCGGTCGGCAGGCCCCTGATAGACGATGCGGCCGCCCCCGGTGCCGGCGTCGGGCCCTACGTCGATGATATGGTCGGCCGCTCGCATTATCTCTTCGTCGTGCTCCACAACGACCACGGTGTTGCCGATGCTCTGCAGCTTGCGGAGCACGGAGATGAGACGCTCGGTGTCGCGGGTGTGGAGCCCGATGCTCGGTTCGTCGAGTATGTAGAGCGAGCCTATCAGACTGCTGCCCAGCGACGTGGCGAGGTTGATGCGCTGGCTCTCGCCGCCCGAAAGGGTGGCCGAAAGACGGTCGAGGGTCAGATAGCCGAGGCCTACGTCGATGAGGAAGTCGAGGCGGTTGGTGATTTCAAGCAGTATGCGGGAGGCTATGGCCTGCTGCCGCTCGGTGAGCTCGAGATCGCGGAAGAATTCGCTCAGCTCGGTCACCGGCATCGTCACCAGCTCGGTGATGGAGCGGCCGCCGACTTTCACATAGGAGGCGTCATGGCGCAGGCGTGTGCCATGGCACTCGGGGCAGATGGTCTTGCCGCGATAGCGCGCGAGCATCACGCGGTACTGTATCTTGTAGAGGTTCTCTTCGACCATTTTGAAGAAGCCGTCGATGCCTGTAAACGTGCCGTTGCCGTGCCAGAGAAAATCTTTCTGGGCGTCGGTCAGTTCGCTGTAGGGCTTGTGGATCGGGAACGACGCCGAGGGCGCGGCATGGATGCACGCGCGCTTCCATTCGCTCATCTTCTCGCCGCGCCAGCACACCACGGCGTCGTCGTACACCGACAGCGACGGATCAGGCACCACGAGTTGCTCGTCGATGCCCACGGTGCGTCCGAAACCCTCGCAGCGCGGGCAGGCGCCGTAGGGATTGTTGAAGTTGAACATCATTTCCGAAGGCTCGGTGAAGGTCATGCCGTCGGCTTCGAAAAGATTTGAAAATTCGTGGCGGCTGACATTGCCGTCGGCTTCCCACACAAGCAGCGTTGCATGGTGGTTGCCTTCGAAGAAGGCCGTTTCTACCGAGTCGGCAAGGCGGCTCAGGTCGTCACCCTCGTGGGCAACGGTCAGACGGTCGATAAGTAGCTCATAATCACTGCTTCCCTGATCGATGTCGGGCATCTGCACCAGCTCGGCTATGTTGACGAATTCTTTGCCGTCGCGCACCATGCGGGTGTAGCCGCCTTTGAGATAGATCTCGAGCTGGGTCGACAGTTTGCGTCCTTCAACCGGTTTTACGGGGGTGGTTATGGCAATGCGAGTGCCCTCGGGATATGAAGTGGCTGCTTTCAGCACGTCCTCGATGGTATGCTTTTTCACTTCGGCGCCGCTAACAGGCGAATAGGTGACGCCTATGCGCCCGAAGAGCAGGCGCATGTAGTCGTAGATCTCGGTGGATGTGCCTACGGTGCTTCGCGGATTCCGTGTGTTGACTTTCTGCTCTATGGCGATGGCGGGCGGAATCCCCTGGATCTTATCGCATTCCGGTTTGGCCATGCGGCCGAGAAACTGGCGCGCGTAGGCGCTCAGGCTCTCCACATAGCGGCGTTGCCCTTCGGCGTAAAGCGTGTCGAAAGCAAGCGATGATTTGCCTGAGCCGGAAAGGCCGGTTATCACAGTCAGTTTATTGCGGGGTATCTCCACGTCGACATTCTTGAGATTGTTGACGCGAGCCCCCTTGAT
>URWH01000039.1 GCA_900551515.1 uncultured Porphyromonadaceae bacterium | reverse complement strand
GCGGGCCTTTTCCGCCTCCCGGGCCACGCGGATGAGCCACGCCGACGCCTCCGCCGGGTAACGGCCCTGCGCCGTCTCGCCGCAGAGCAGGAGCATGTCGGCGCCCTCCATCACGGCGAGGGCCACGTCGCTCACTTCGGCGCGCGTGGGCACCGGCGAGTCGATCATCGACTGCATGATCTGCGTGGAGATGATGGCGGGCTTTCCGGCGGCGCGGCAGCGGCGCATCACTTCAAACTGCACGGAGGGTATGTCGCTGAGCGGCAGGGCGGTGCCGAGATCGCCGCGGGCCACGAGCAGGCCGTCGGCTTCGGCTATGATGGCGTCGAGGTTGGCAAGGGCATCGCGGCATTCGATTTTGGCATATAGGCTGATGGGGGCGTCGCCGATCAGCGAGCGCACGGCGCGGAGGTCGTCGGCCGATCGCACGAATGAGTGTGCTATGATGTCGATGCCTTCGGCTGCGGCGGCGCGGATAAACTCAGCGTCGCGGCGGCTCACGGCGGGCAGCGGCGGCACGATGCCGGAAGAAAGAGCCACCGTCTTGCGGCTGCCGAGCTCACCGCCGCGCACTATGCGCGCACGCAGCATGCCGTCGGGACGGACGTCGGTGATTTCGGCGGCTATCAGTCCGTCGTCGAACAGGATCTGCTCGCCCGTGGCTACGTAGCGGTGCAGATCGCTCACAGCCACGCCGATGCGGCCGGCAACGGTCGGCTCAGCGTCGGGCGATGGCGACGAAACAATATCCGTCATATCGCCGGGGGCGAGCAGCAGCGGCGCGGGGGTGACGGTGGTGCGCATCTCGGGGCCCTTCGTGTCCATCAGTATAAGGAGCGAAGGGTCGACGGCGCGGCATGCGGCGATGAATCCGGCCATCGATTTCACGGAGGCGTGGGCCGAATTGATGCGGAAACCGTCGGCGCCGGCGTCGCGCAACGCGGTGAGCGCAGCCCGCAGGTCGGGGCAGCGGTCGGCGGCCACTGTGGCCATAATGCGTGTGACAGCAGGTTTCATCGCGTCGGGGTCAAATCAACGATTCGATGGCAAGGCGATAGCTGTCCATGCCGAAGCCTGCTATCGATCCGTGACAAACAGGAGCGATGAGCGAACGGTGACGCACCTCCTCACGGGCGGCGATGTTGGAGATGTGGACCTCCACCACCCTCACCGCAATGGCGGCGATGGCGTCGGCGATGGCGAGCGACGTGTGGGTATAAGCGCCGGCGTTCAGCACTATGCCGCGATATTCCTCGCGGTTGTAGCCCACGGCCTGAAGGCGGTCAATGATGTCGCCTTCATGATTGCTCTGGAAATATTCGATATCCACGTCGTGATAGCAGTCGCGCAGAAATTCGAGATATTCCTCCATCGACTGATTGCCGTAGATCTCGGGCTGGCGCATGCCGAGCAGATTGAGGTTGGGGCCGTTGATGATCAGTATTTTCATAATCTATTGTTGTCAGAGATTTTCTATCGGGGTGGTTACAAGAATCCATATGGCCAGATGCGAGAGCACGAGCAGCGCAAGGAGCAGCCAGGCCAGTGCACGCCTCTGCGGATAGCACTGCCAGGCGAGATATCCGGCCGTGAGGGCGTAGAAGGGATAGATCCACAGCATGGTGCGCGCGCCGGAGTCGGAGCTGCACCGTTCGAGAAGCCACGGAAACTGGAAGAGCGGCAGGAGCACCACTATCACGATGGCGGCAAACCACCGCGGTGTCTTCGTAGGCGCGGGCATCATCGGGCATCGCCCTCCCCGGCTCCGTTTTTCTGAGCGAGATATTCCTTGACCGTCTCATGGATGCCGCGGCGCAGCGGAAACTGCGGATTGAAGCCGAAATCGGCGACGGCATCGGAGATGTCGCAGCACCAGTTGCGCTGCTTCATGATGCGGAATTTGTCGCGATTGAGCGTCGACGGCTTGCCCTTGAGGGTGCCCCAGCGCTCGGCCACTACCGACGCGGCATAGACGATCCACATGGGCAACCGCATCGGTATCACCCACTTGCCGCCGAGTTCCTCGACCACTATGCGCCGGAAGTCGCGCTGCGAATAGGCCTGCGGCTCGGAGATGATATATTTCTTTTTGAGTGTGGAGGGCTTGTCGATGGCGTCGAAAATAGCGTTGACAAGATCCTCCACGTAAATGAACGTGAGCATCTGCCGACGGAAACCTACGCCGAAATCGAAGTGCGAATCGATGCTCTTGATCATCATCAGATAATCTTTTTCGTGAGGACCGTAAACGCCCGTCGGCCGGAAGATGGTCCACGGCAGATCGGAACAGGTTTCGAGCACTGTCTCGGCCTTGATTTTCGACACACCATAGCGCGTGTTGGGCTGCGGAATCATGCGGTTTGTAAGCGGTTCGTAGCCCTTTTCATCGCCGGGACCCAGAGCGCTCAACGAGCTCATGTAGAGCAAGCGCTCCGGCATCTTTCCGCTCATGCGCAGAGCCTCGACAAAATTTGTGAGATATAGATAGTTGATGCGGTTGAAATCGGTGAAGTTGATGCACTTCGTGGCTCCGAGATTGTAGACTATATAATCCCAGCGCTCGCCCTCCGGCAGAGCCGCCGAAAGCGTGGCCGCCATAGCCTGCGTATCGTCATAGTCGAGCACTACGAAATGAAGTCGCTCATCGTTGAGCCACCGTCGCGACGTAGACTGCCGCACAGTGACCCATGTTTCATAACCTCGCTCCAGGGCCTCGCGGGCAATAAACCCGCCGATAAACCCGCCGGCTCCAACCACCAGCACACGCTTCTTTTGTTCCGTCATCATATCATATATGTTTGGACAATTTTAATTTATTGATTTTAAGCGCTTAGCACATAAAAACCGCGTTTTTACATCGTTTTTTTGGACAAATCTTGGACATTTTTTCAAATCTGTTCATGTAAGCAGACAAATATAGTTATTTTTTGAGTTTTGTCGGATATGCGAATTGGGAAAAAAGAATGCCGAGAGAAAATACGTGTAGCGGAAATCGTGATATATAAAAAGGCTGCCGGGCATTGGGCCGATTGCGCGAAAATCGGCGTTGGATGCCTGGCAGCCTTTGTGAAGGAGAGATGGGGATGGGCGGGGATGCGATCCGGCGGTTTTGCGGCATGCGCCCGGTGGTGACGATGGTGGGGTGGGGGATTGACGGCGGCGAGACGCCACCGCTCCTATCGATGCCGATGGGGGGCGGGGTGGAGGAGGCCGGATCAACCTGACGGGCTATTGCCTAATGCTCGTGACAAGGCGCCCGCGAGGGAGAGGGTGGATGGGAAGTATGTCAAGGGTCGATGGGGGTTGTGCTGCGGTTTGCCTGGTTCCGGAGGAGCGATATAGGAATTATTGTGGCTTAAAGGTTTTAAGGCCTTTATGGAGCAGTAAGAGCTTTAGGAATAATATCGGGGGTGTGGGAGATGTGTTGATTGTCCGGGGCGCGGGGGCAGCGGCCCGCTTATGGGAGTGAGATTGTGGTAGCGTTTGGGAGCGGTTTTACCGAGGGAGGCTGAAGGAGGTGTCGGAGGAATGGGGGCAGTGTGCGGTAGCCTCGTTTTCGGTAGTATCTTGAGATTATGAGCAGATACCATCGTCGGTAGACTCTGCCATAACAAGACATTGGGTATTGTCGCGCCGAGAGTTTGCCGTAGTAGTGACGGTAGCGGCGGTAGCTGTGGGCAATTTCGGGGCCTGCGTCATTTATGCGGTGTTGTCGGCGTTGGGAAAACATGGAGTGTGTTTGGTTTGATAACGCAAAGGTAAGGGGCGGGAGAGGGGGTGTGAGTGCGAATCTGTAGCATCACCCGGGATGGATCATAAAATTTCTGCAATGCGCAGCTGTAACTACCCGCCTATCCGCAATGACGTAAAGTGCCGTGCATCCATACAATTCACTTATAACCAATATGTTTACATAGGTGAGTAGTTACTCTAAGTCATATAGACTCGTTATATTTCGGCACATAGCGCCGAAAAAATTTGTTACGTTTCGGCACATAAAACTGTGTATTTTTGTTACGTTTCGGCACATAGCGCCGAAAAATAGAGCCAATTTCCGCCCAAAAATCCTGCTGCCGACCGATAGATTTTCTGCAATGCGCACCTTTGTAAGTGTTAAATTAACATAGAGTACGCACCTTTGGAATTATTAAAAAATGACATAGTGCGCACCTTTGGAAAGGGATTTAGTGAAGGGTTGAGCGACTATGAAGAAATTTCGTTAAATTTGCAGATATATATGACTGACTGAACATGGGCAAGAACAAGCTGAAGAAGTTTGACGAGATGGATCGCATGGATATTGTGTTTCAATATCCGTGGGCCGAACTGCAGCAGGCGGGCTTCCCGCTGCGAGGGCGCTGGCATGAGGCGTTTTTCAAAAATGAAAATCCGATAGTGCTGGAGCTCGGCTGCGGCAAAGGCGAATACACGGTCGGGTTGGCCGATGCCGACCCGCAACGCAACTATATAGGCATCGACATCAAGGGAGCGCGCATGTGGACAGGGGCGCGGCGCGCCACCGACACGGGCATGAGCAACGTGGCGTTTGTGCGCACGGACATCGAGCTGCTGCCCTATTTCTTCGCGCCGGGCGAGGTGGACGAGATATGGATCACCTTTCCCGACCCGCAGATGAAAAAGGTGCGCAAACGGCTAACCTCCACGCGATTCCTCGATCTCTACCGCAAGGTGCTCCGCGACGGCGGGCATATAAACCTCAAGACCGACAGTCCGTTTCTCTACACCTACACATCGATCCTCTGCCGCGAAAACGGAATAATACCGGATGCCGACACCGACAATCTCTATGCCTCGGAGCTTGTGGACGACATACTCAGCATCCGCACCTACTATGAACAGCAGTGGCTCGACCGGGGACTCACCATAAAATATCTGCGTTTTCCGCTCGACCACGGCACCGCCCTCCGCGAACCTGAGGTGGAAATAGAGCACGACACCTACAGAAGTTTCTCCCGCGGTGAACTTCAATGCCCCGAACTTTGTAAACCTAAAGTAACCCCTAAATAATCACACATATTTTTTTTACAGCATGCAACGCCTATATCCTCAACTCATAACCGACGCACTCCGCAGCGTGCGCTATCCCGGCACCGGCCGCGACATCGTGACCGACGGCATGCTCGCCGACGACATCCGCATCGACGGTGCTAAAGTGAGCTTCTCAATAATCTTCCCGAAGTCGCCCGATCCATTCGCGCGCTCGCTGATGAAATCGGCCGAAGCCGCCATCCATCAGGCAATATCGCCCGAAGTGGAAGTGACGGTCAAAGCGCAGTATGCCACAGCGGCACCCGAAAAACGCCCGACGCTTCCGGGCGTGAAAAACATCATCGGCGTGTCGTCGGGCAAAGGCGGCGTGGGCAAGAGCACCGTGGCGAGCAACCTCGCCGTTGCGCTCGCGCGCGAAGGCTACAAAGTGGGACTGCTCGATGCCGACATCTTCGGCCCTTCGGTGCCCAAGATGTTCGGTCTTGAGGACGAAACGCTCTATATGCACGAAGTTGACGGCCGTCAGCTGATCATCCCGGCCGAGCGCTACGGCGTGAAAGTGCTGTCGATCGGTTTTCTCGTCGACAAAAACTCGCCCGTGCTGTGGCGCGGCTCCATGGCCTCCAACGCCCTTCGGCAGCTCATCGAAGAGGCCGACTGGGGCGATCTGGACTATTTCCTCATCGACATGCCTCCCGGCACAAGCGACATCCATCTGACTCTTGTGCAGACACTTGCCATGACCGGCGTAGTGGTGGTGAGCACGCCGCAGGAGGTGGCGCTGGCCGACGCCCGCAAAGGCATAGCCATGTTCACCGGCGAGAAAGTCAACGTGCCGGTGCTCGGTCTGGTGGAAAACATGGCATGGTTCACGCCTGAAAAACATCCCGACGAACGCTATTATATCTTCGGCCGCGAAGGCGCCGTGCGTCTGGCCGAAGAGCTCCACGTGAAGCTGCTGGCACAGATACCTATCGTAGGGTCGATATGCGACGGAGGCGACGGAGGCGAGCCTATAGCGTTGGCCGATTCCGTCACGGGAATGGCTTTCATGCATCTGGCCCATGAGGTGATCGATGCTGTCGCCGAACGCAACGACACTCTTCCGCCTACAATGAAAGTGAACGTAACAAAGCGATAAATCATGCAGACCGTCCTGTTTCATGAAACCATATTCGGACCAATCCATTCGCGACGGCTCGGCTCGTCGCTCGGCGTGAACCTGTCGCCGCGCGACGGCAAGGTGTGCACCTTCGACTGCCTCTATTGCGAAGCCGGCTTCAACGCCCAGGGTCCGGGGACTGCCGGACTCCCCTCGCGCGGGGAGGTCAGCCGGCTGCTCGACGAGAAGCTCGCGGCCATGAAAGCGGCCGGAGAGTCGCTCGACGTGATCACATTCTCCGGCAACGGCGAGCCGACGATGCACCCGCAGTTTGAAGAAATAATCGACGACGTCATCGCGCTTCGCGACCGCTATTATCCCGAGGTGAAAATCAGCGTGCTGTGCAACTCGACATGCCTCGACCGCCCGGGCGTGTGCCGCGCCCTTCGCCGCGTGGACAACAACATACTCAAGCTCGACTCGGCCCTCGACGCCACCATCCGTCAGATCGACCGCCCCAACCGCCCCGGCTTCACCGCCGGAAAAGTGATAGAGCAGATAGCGGGTTTCGGGCGCGACTGCATCGTGCAGACCATGATGCTGCGCGGCGAATATGACGGCAAAACGATCGACAACACCACCGACGAAGAGATCGACGCGCTCATCGCCGCCTACAAACGCATAGCTCCCCGCCAGGTGATGCTCTATTCCATCGACCGCAAGACACCGGCCGAGCATCTGCAAAAAGTGAGCCACGAAGAGCTGACGGCAATTGCCGAAAAAATCCGCTCGAACGGAATCAACGTAACCACAACATGACCGCAATGAAAATAGTATCTTTCCTCAGCTGTCTGCTGCTGTCGGCCACGGCTGTGTACGCCGAAAACGATGCTCAGCTTGCCGACACCCTCGACGACAACCGGGTGACAATCATCATCTCCGACGAGCGCCCCGACCTGCCACCGGCCGACGCGGTCATTCCCGAGCCGCTGGCCAAAGGCGACCTCATAGCCATCGTAGCGCCCTCGGGCCATGCCGAACATTACAACTACGGCGCGATTGCGGCCGTGCTCGATTCACTGGGGTTCCGCACCACCCTCGGACAACACGTGGGCTGCCGCCAAGGCAGCTATGCGGGCACCGAAGAGGAGCGTCGTGAGGATTTGCAGGATGCGCTTCTCGACCCCGAAGTGAAAGCCGTGATATGCGCCCGCGGCGGCTACGGAGCGGTCCATCTCCTCGACAGCCTCAGCCGCCTGCCGCTGCGCGACAACGCCAAATGGCTCGTGGGGTTCAGCGACATCTCCGCTCTCCACGCCCTGCTGCTGTCGAAAGGCATAGCAAGCATCCACGGGCCTATGGGTTCCAGCCTCCACTACGGCAGGGACGGCGATCTGAGCCCGTCGTGCAAGGCCCTCTTCGGGCTGCTCGAAGGATCGCACGTCAGATATGAGATCGACGCCCACCGCTTCAACCGCAACGGCTCGGCGACGGCACAGCTCGTCGGCGGCAACCTGGCTGTGCTCGAAGGACTGGCGGCGACCCCGTTTGACGAATTCCGGCCGGGCACCATACTGTTTATCGAGGATGTGTCCGAGCCTGTCTACAAGATTCAGCGCCAGCTCTACCGCCTCAAGCTCAGCGGCATCCTGGGCTCCCTGTCGGGCCTCATCGTGGGCCGCTTCAGCGACATGAAGAACGACGAGGATTTCAGCGACACCGAAGTGATGATACGCGACATGGTAGCGGAATACGGCTATCCGGTGGCATTCGGAGTGCCGGCCGGACATGTGCGCGTCAACATTCCATTCATCATCGGAGCACCGATGCAGATGACCGTGACCGACGACGGCACCACTCTGACCCAATGAGAAAGCGCCGAACCGATATCATCATTCCGCCGGCGTTGGATCCCGGCGACCGAGTGGCCATAATCTGTCCGGCCGGCCGGGCACGCATTGCCGACAGCGAGGCCGCCGCTTCGGCTCTTGCCGCTCTCGGACTGTGCCCCGAGCTGTCACCGATGGTTTATGGCAACGACGGTTCGTTCAGCGGCAGCGTCGACGATCGTCTGGCCGATTTCATCCGGGTGTGGACCGATCCGGGCATACGTGCCGTAATATGCTCGCGCGGTGGCTACGGATCCGTGCATCTGCTCGAAAGTCTCGACCGCATGCCGCTGCGCGAAAACGCCAAATGGCTTGTGGGGTTCAGCGACATCTGCGCCCTGCATGCCCTCATGAATCATCATGGCATAGCAAGCATCCACGGTCCGATGGCCAAACATATATGCGCTGACAATGGGCATAATCCGCACATCAAAAGACTGATAAGCAATCTTTATGGAATGATACATAACTATCATTTCGCACCGCACCCCTTCAACCGCCACGGCGACGCCAAAGCCCCACTGGCCGGGGGCAATCTGTCGGTGCTCTCCTCACTTATCGGCACACGCTTCGACACGCTGCGCCCCGGCACCATTCTGCTCATCGAGGATATTGCCGAGCCGGTCTATAAGGTGCAGCGCATGCTGTGGCAGCTGCGGCTGTCGGGTGTGTTGCCCCGTCTGGCGGGACTGCTTGTGGGTGCTTTTACCGACTGGCGTCCCGACGTAAATCACGAATCCATGCAATCGATGATCCGTGACATGGTCGCCGACTACAGTTTTCCCACGGCTTTCGACGTTCCCATAGGTCACGGCGTCGATGCCACGCCACTGATACTCGGCATTCCCACAGCAATGAGCGTGACGGACTCGGGAGTCTACCTGTTGCAATATCCCTGACAGCTCAGAAGAGCGATAGCTGGCGGTCGATGAGGCGGAAACTCATGCGGTGACAGGGCGACGGCCCGTGAGCCACGATAGCCGCGCGGTGGGCGGCCGTTGGATACCCTTTGTTGACATCCCATCCATAGACTGGATACTGCTCGTGGAGACGCATCATCAGCTCGTCGCGGTGGGTCTTGGCGAGAATGGACGCGGCCGCTATGTTGCCGAAACGTCCGTCGCCTTTGACGAATGTCTGCCACGGAATGTCGCCGTAGGGCTTGAATCGGTTTCCGTCGACAATCACGGCCTGCGGGCGCACCGTCAGAGCGTCGAGCGCGCGGTGCATGGCCAGTATCGATGCATTGAGGATGTTTATCCGGTCGATCTCTTCGTGGTCGACCAACGCGACGGCCCATGCGACGGCCTCGGCTTCGATGATCGGACGCAGCTGTTCGCGGCGGCGCTGGGTGAGCTTTTTGGAATCATTGAGCCACGGGTGTGAGAATCCTTCGGGAAGGATGACGGCGGCGGCGCATACCGGACCAGCCAGACATCCGCGTCCGGCTTCATCGCATCCGGCTTCAAGGATGCCCGATGAAAAAGATGATGGCAACGGCTCAGTCAACGAACCCATAACCGAAGCCCTGACGGTTGACGATATTGCGGCCGTAATCGCCTAATTTTTTGCGCAGACGCGAGATGTTGGTGTCGACGGCGCGATCCGACACTCCGTTTTCATCTTCCCAGGCTTCATGTCGTATCTCCGAACGGTCGAAGAAGCTGTTGCGGTTGCGCATGAACATTGCCAGGATAAGATATTCAGTGCGCGTCAGCATCACTGGCTCACCGTCGATGGTCACACGACCGGCACTGAGGTCGAGCACGAGTCCGTCGACACGGACCGCATTAGCAGCACGGCGTAAGCTCATCATGCGGCGGCGTCGCACCACCGAGCGCACGCGCGCTATCAGTTCGCGCGATGAAAACGGTTTCGATATATAATCGTCGGCTCCGGCATCCAGGCCTTCCACAACATCGTCTTCCGACGATTTCTTGGAAAGCATGATCACCGGTATATTGAATGAATCAGGGCGGCATTTGATCATACGCGTAAACTTCACGCCGTTTAATTCCTGATCCATCAGGTCAACAATAATCAGGGAATATCCCGAAAGATCCGATTCCAAAGCCTTTTCTCCACTCGATATTATGACAGCCTGGAATCCTTCCGATTCGAAACGAAACTGAAGCAACTCGCTCGACATCGAATCGGTGTCGACTATAAGAATTTTGGCTTTGTCAACAGATAATTCTGACTTATTATCTAAAGGCATTGTGATATACTAACAAATCGGGCGCAACAAATTGCCGTTTTTTTCAATGCAAAGATAATATTGATTTTAATTCTATGCCTGAGCCAAACTCAATTGTTGCTTATTTGTTACACAATTTTAATATTTTCTCCAAAATGTGTCCGCCTAATTTTTGATCACGCTTTTATTTCGGGTTTATCTGCCGGATGTGATCTTTCTTCCGGTTTCGGCCGTCGGGCAGAAAAGCTCTTAGGCCGCTGCCTGACGCATCTGATCCTTGATGGCATCGACAACATTGATGATGTAGTCGCCGGTCTTTTCGAGATCCGACACGAGATCCATGTAGTAGATGCCGGCCTGATATTCGTAGCGGCGTGCGTTGATATTCTCGATATTGGACGTGCGCAGCTGGTTGCGGTAGTTGTTTATTTCGCGTTCTTTGTTGTAGGAGGCTATGATCTCGGGTTCGCGGGCATGCTCGATGTCGTGCAGCAGGTGGAGCATGTTGAGCATCGCGTCCTTCACGTAACCAAACATGGTGTCGATATTTTCGTAGATCTCTTCTGTGAATTCGGCGCGGCTCTGCGTTTTGCGCACCAGAATCTTTCCGGCGCCCATACAGCAGTCGGCTATGCTCTCTATCTCGCTGACTATGCGGAGCATGGAGGCTATCTTCAGCTTGCCTTCATTGGAGAGACGTCCCTCGGCGCATCGGTTGAGATAGTGGGCTATCTCTATCTCCATGCGGTCGGATATATCCTCATATTTTTCCAGTCGGGAATAGAGCTCCGTGAAATCCTGCGTTTCGGACTTGGTGTGCACGAGCCGTTTCGCCATGTCGATCATACGCTCGACGCGCTCGCCATACACGGCGATCTCTTTTTCAGCCTGGGCTATGTTGAGCTCGGAAGCGTTGAGCAGACCGCCGGAGATGAATTTGAGCTGGAATTCTTCGTCTTCTTTGTGCTTGGTGGGCACGAGGTATTCGACAATTCTCACATAGAGTTTGGTGAACCATATCATTATCGACAGGTTGATGAGGTTGAACACCGTGTGGAACATCGAAAGGCCGAACGACACGCTGAACTGCATGGATTCTATGGTGTGCTGGGCAGCGGTCACGCGGCCGTAGAGGGGATGATCGCTCGGGAGCGTATTGAACAGGTTGTCATAGACAGCGCTGTCGTGGGCCTGGAGATAATTGACATATTCTGCCAGGGCATCGGGGTTGCCCTGACCGAGCGATTCGGTAATCCAGGTGTTGAGCTCTATGAAAGGATTGAAGACACACAGCACCCAGGCACATCCCAGCAGGTTGAAGAGGAGGTGTCCCATTGCCGTACGCTTGGCGGCCACATTACCGCTCATTGATGCCAGGATAGGAGTGATGGTGGTGCCTATGTTGGAGCCGAGCACTATAGCGCACGCAAGGTTGAAATCAATCCATCCCTTGCTGCACATGATAAGCGTGATGGCAAATGTAGCGGCCGATGACTGGATGACCATAGTGAGAATGACACCCACCAGCAGGAATATGACAACGGAGCCGAAACCCATCTGAGTGTATTGCTGCAGGAAAGCAAACATTTCGGGATTCTGCTGCAGGTCCGGCACATACTGGCTGATAAGGTCGAGGCCCATGAAGAGGAATGAGAATCCCACCATGAACTCGCCTATGGATTTCGTGCGGCTTTTCTTTGAAAAAAGCAAAGGCACGGACAGACCTATGAGCGGCAGCACGAATGCCGATATGTTGACCTTGAAACCGAAAAGAGCTATCACCCATGCCGTGAACGTTGTGCCTACATTCGCACCCATAATCACGGCCATCGACTGAGCCAGCGTCATCAGGCCGGCATTCACGAAGCTTACAACCATTACGGTCGAAGCTGACGAACTCTGGATGAGGGCTGTGATTGAGAAACCTGTGAGAGTACCCGTAAACCGGTTTCGGGTCATTGCCGAGAGAATGTTGCGCAGACGGTCGCCCGCAGCTTTCTGCAATCCCTCACTCATCACTTTCATGCCGTAGAGAAACAAACCGACGGCACCTAACAAACACAGAAAGTCTAATAATGTATAGCTCATAGGTTGACTTTAATCGGATCAAATCCGGTTAGTATGGTAAACGCACACATTAATATATATATATTATAAGTATATTTTATTGTTCGTT
>URWH01000038.1 GCA_900551515.1 uncultured Porphyromonadaceae bacterium | reverse complement strand
TTCTTTAGTAAAAAAAGGAACAAAACCGTTTTGTCTGTTTTGTTCTTTCACAAGATCCAGCTTGAAAACCGTCTGATCGGCCGGCCCCGTTTTACGCTTGACTTATTCGTTTGCAGAAATTGACCAGGGTCATCGTTATTTCGTTTGTTGAACGATTGACTCTTGTACTACTTCTTGTCTATTGCAATTCTTTCAATGTTCTCGTTTTTGCCCTTGGGTCATTTCCCAAAAGCGGTGCAAAGTTACGGCAGTTTTTTATTCCAGCCAAATTTTTTCGCATTTATTTTTCGCTCCCCTCCGCCACTTTTCCCACCCCGAACCGCCCTCCCCTTTATCCGTCAATCATTTACAAATATGTTGTACAACATATTTTTAACGTTGATTAACGTTCTGTCAATACAAAATTTCTTCTTACCGGCGAAAATATGGTCAAATTTACCCATCAGCCGGCGAAACCGCACCGGCAGGAGACGGAAGGGAATTGAAGAGAAAATGTAGATAAGTATACATATAATGAAAGGGAATTGTCGGAATAAAATTCGTAATTTTGGCAATGCCTTATGACATGCGCAACCGCAGCATGCATTCACGGGCATCCCCACACATTGAAAAAGACCAGATTATAGATAAGCTGCATGATACCATTTACGCACCTCCATGTCCACTCGCAATACTCGCTTCTTGACGGGCAGGCCGCTGTGACCGATCTCGTCGACAAGGCATTGGCCGACGGCATGCCGGGAATTGCCCTGACCGACCACGGCAACATGTTCGGAATAAAAGAGATCTACAACTACATCAACGGCGGAGCGCTGAAAGGCTATAAGAAAAAACTCGAAAAAGCCACTAAGGCCGGCGACGAAGCAAAGGCGGCAAGAATACAGGGATGGATCGACCGGCTTAAGAACAAAGACTTCCAGCTCATCGTGGGCTGTGAGATGTATGTGGCCAACACCACCCTCGACTGTCAGACCGACAAACGCGACACCGGCCGCCACCTCATCGTGCTGGCAAAAAACAAGACCGGATATAAAAACCTCATAAAACTCGTGTCGAAAGCATGGACCGAGGGCTTCTACTCCCACCCGCGTACCGACAAGACCGAGCTCGCGGCCCACAAGGAAGGGCTCATCATCGCCTCGGCCTGTCTGGGCGGCGAGATACCGCAGCTGCTGATGCGCGGCATGGACGACGAAGCCGACAAGCAGGTGAAATGGTGGAAAGACACCTTCGGCGACGATTATTATATAGAGCTGCAGCGCCACCGCACCGACAAGCCGGGCGGCAACCGCACAGTGTATGAAGAGCAACAGAAGGTCAATCCCAAGCTGATTGCCCTGGCTCGTAAATACGACATCAAGCTCATCTGCACCAACGACAGCCACTTCGTCAACGAGGAGGATGCAGAAGCTCACGACCGTCTGATATGCGTGAGCACCAACAGCAACCTCACCGACCCCAACCGCATGCGCTACACCAAGCAGGAATGGCTCAAGACCCAGCAAGAGATGAACGATCTCTTCGCCGACATCCCCGAGGCACTCGAAAACACCAACGAGATCGTGGCTAAGATCGAGAACTATAGCATCGACCACGGCCCGATCATGCCCAACTTCGAGATACCGAAAGAATTCGGAACCGAAGAAGAATACCGGGCGCGTCTCACCGAAGAAGACCTCTTCAACGAATTCACCCGCGACGAAAACGGCAATGTGGTGCTCAGTCAGGAAGACGCCGAAGCAAAAATCAAGAAGCTCGGCGGCTACGACAAGCTCTACCGCATCAAATTCGAAGCCGACTATCTCGCTAAGCTTGCCTACGAAGGCGCCGCAAAACGCTACGGGGATCCGCTTAGCGACGAAATGAAAGAGCGCATCAAATTTGAGCTCCACATCATGAAGACCATGGGCTTTCCGGGCTACTTCCTCATAGTGCAGGATTTCATCAACGCCGCCCGCGAGAAGCTTGGCGTAAGCGTGGGTCCCGGCCGTGGCTCGGCCGCCGGAAGCTGCGTGGCCTATTGCCTCGGCATCACGCAGATCGACCCGGTGAAATACGATCTGCTGTTTGAACGTTTCCTCAACCCCGACCGCATCTCGCTGCCCGATATCGACATCGACTTCGACGACGACGGCCGCGCCGACGTGCTGCGTTATGTCACACAGAAATACGGCGAGGAGAAAGTGGCCCACATCATCACCTATGGTACCATGGCCGCAAAATCGGCCATCAAGGATGTGGCGCGCATCGAGCAGCTGCCGCTTAGCGAAAGTGACCGTCTGACCAAACTCATACCCAAACGCATGCCGACTGTCGACGGCAAAGAGCTTAAGCCTACGCTCGGCAATTGCTACGACTACGTGCCCGAATTCAAGGCCGAGCTCAGCTCGCCCAACGAGCTGATCGTCGAGACGCTCAAATTCGCCAAAGCCCTCGAAGGCACCGTGCGCAACACCGGCGTCCACGCCTGCGGCGTGATCATCTGCCGCGACGACATCACCGACTGGGTGCCGGTGAGCACCGCCGTCGATAAAGCCTCCGGATCAAAGGACAAGATCATCGTCACACAATACGAAGGCCGCGTGATCGAGGAAACGGGCCTCATAAAGATGGACTTCCTGGGCCTGAAAACGCTCTCCATCATCAAAGAAGCCGTGGACAACATCAAGCGCACCCGCGGCATCGACCTCGACATGGAGAAGATACCGATCGACGACCCGAAAACCTATCAGCTTTATTGCGAAGGCCGCACGACAGGCACATTCCAGTTCGAGTCGGCCGGCATGCAGAAATATCTGCGCGAACTCCAGCCCTCGACCTTCGAGGACCTCATAGCCATGAACGCCCTCTACCGTCCGGGGCCTATGGACTACATCCCCGACTTCATCGCCCGAAAGCATGGCCGCGAGCCCATAGTCTACGACATCCCCGTGATGGAGAAATACCTCAAGGACACCTACGGCGTGACCGTCTATCAGGAACAGGTGATGCTCTTGTCGCGTCTGCTCGCCAACTTCACCCGCGGTCAGAGCGACACGCTGCGCAAAGCCATGGGCAAAAAGATGATCGAGAAGATGAACGAACTGAAAACGCTCTTCCTCGAAGGCGGACAGAAAAACGGCCACGACCCGAAAGTGCTCGAGAAGATATGGGCCGACTGGGAGAAATTCGCTTCCTACGCCTTCAACAAGAGCCACGCCACCTGCTATTCATGGGTAGCCTTCCAGACTGCTTACCTCAAGGCTAACTATCCGGCCGAGTACATGGCCGCCGTGCTCTCGCGCAACCGCAACGACTCCGAAAAACTCTCGGGCTTCATCGACGAGTGCAAGAAAATGCACATCCCCGTCAAGGGCCCCGACGTCAATGAATCGTTTGCCGAGTTCGGCGTCAACAAGAAAGGCGACATCCGCTTCGGCCTCGCTGCACTCAAAGGCATCGGCGAAAACGTGGCCGCCGAGATTCTGGCGGCACGAAACAATGGCGGCACCTTCCAGTCGATCTACGACTTTGTGGAGCGCGTCAACCCTTCGGCCCTCAACCGCCGCATCATCGACACTCTCGCCATGGCCGGAGCCTTCGACTGCTTCAGCGACCAGGTACAGCGCGAGGACTTCTTCGAGACCAACAGCAAAGGCGAGACATTCTCGGAAGCTCTCATCCGCTACGGCCAGCTCTATCAGGCCGACAAGCAGAACAAAGCGATGTCGCTTTTCGGCGACGACGACGATGCCATGGCCACGGCCGGACGGCCGCCTATAGTGCCCGCCCTCCGCTGGGTCGACGCAGTGCGTCTTGAGAAAGAGCGCGAGATTGTCGGCACCTACCATTCGGCAAACCCGCTCGACCCCTACTACATGGAGCTCCACTTCGGCACCACATCGCTCAAATCGTTTGCCGAGCGCGCCCCCGAAGAGGGCCTCGAGCTCACGCTCGGCGGCATGGTGATCGATTTCACCTCCCGACCGGCAAAAAACGGCGGCAACTTCGGCATCCTGAAAATCCAGGACTACACGGGCTCCGGCGAATTCATGCTCTTCGGCCAGGACTACATCGACTTCCACAACTACGGTGTGGCCGGCACACCTATATATATAAAAGGAACCTACAGCCGCCGCTTCCAGAATTCCGACCTCAAATTCAAAGTCAGCTCCATCCGTCTGCTCTCCGAGCTGAAAGGTCAGATAGTGGGCGGCATCACCCTCAATGTCAGCGCCGACAATCTCAACGACGTGCTCCGCGACGTGCTCGCCGAACACATCAAATCGTCGGCCGACGACCTCGGAACGCTCCGCTTCCACGTCTTCGACCCACAGACCGGTCGCCATGTCACGCTCGACTCCTCGCTGCGCATCCCCGTCAACAAAGACCTCGTGGAGAAACTCGAAAATCTTGAGATAGACTTTAGCATCGACCGATTGTAATATCCCACACAAATTGCTATCTTTGTAACCAAATAAACAACATAAAAACCAAACATCAACAATGGCTTATCAATTTACCGACAACAACGTCAACGAAGTGATCGCATCCGGCAAGCCCGTAGTGATCGACTTCTGGGCCACATGGTGCGGCCCATGCATGCGCCTTGCTCCCGTGATCGACGAACTCGCGGAAGAATTTGCCGACCGTGTGGTCATCGGCAAATACAACGTCGACGAAGAAACCGAACTCAGCGGCACATACCGCATCATGTCGATCCCCACGCTCCTCTTCTTCAAAAACGGCGAACAGGTGCGCGAGCTCCGCATGACCGGCGCCACGAAGGACGAACTCCGCTCACGCATCGAAAAGCTCATCGCCCTCTAATCTCTCTCTCACCTCCACACGCCATGATCAACCGCTTTATCCTCAACGAAGTTTCCTACTTCGGGCCCGGTGCCCGCAGGCAGCTCCCCGAAGTCGTAGGCCGCATGGGACTTAAAAAAGCCCTTGTGGTCACCGATCCCGGGCTCATCAGGTTTGGCGTCGCCGCTATGGTCACCGACATTCTCGACGATGCCGGCATCCCCTACACCGTGTTCAGCGACGTAAAGCCCAACCCCACCGTCAGCAACGTTCAGCACGGCATCGAAGCCTACGAAGCAGCCGGTGCCGACTTCATCATCGCCATCGGCGGGGGATCAGCCATCGACACAGCCAAAGGGATCGGCATCGTGGTCAACAACCCCGAATTTGCCGACATCACATCGCTTGAGGGCTGCGCCCCCACACGCAACAAGAGCGTGCCCATAATCGCGCTCCCCACCACCGCCGGCACTGCCGCAGAAACCACCATCAACTATGTGATCATCGACGAGGAAAAGCATAAAAAAATGGTGTGTGTTGACCCCAACGACATCCCGGCCGTTGCCATTATCGATGCCGAACTGATGTATTCGCTGCCCCGGAGTCTTACAGCCGCCACCGGCATGGATGCTCTCACCCATGCCATTGAGGGCTACATCACAAAAGGTGCATGGTCAATGTCGGATATGTTTGAAATCGAAGCTATCCGCATGATCAGCCGTCACCTTCCCGTAGCTGTTGAGCAGCCCTCCGACGCCGATGCCCGCAACGGCATGGCCGTGGCTCAGTACATTGCAGGAATGGCATTCTCCAACGTAGGGCTCGGCCTCGTTCACGGCATGGCCCACCCGATGGGATCGCTCTTCGATGTGCCGCACGGAGTGGCCAATGCCCTTCTGCTGCCAACCATCATGGAGTTCAACATGCCCGCATGCCTTGACAAATATCCCGAAATAGCTCGCGCCATGGGCGTCGACACCACGGGCAAGACCCGCGAGGAAGCTTCACAAGCCGCCGTTGATGCTGTCAAAGCGCTGGCTGTCAAAGTAGGCATTCCGCAGCACCTCAGCGATCTCGGCATCACGGAATCCGACATCCCGCAGCTTGCAGCGCAGGCTTTGGCCGACGTGTGCACGCCCGGCAATCCACGCGATGTGTCGTTGGCCGACATCGAAGCACTCTACCGGAAAGTTCTCTGATTTATTCCCCAATCATCACAAGAGGGTATGCCAAAATTTTTGACATACCCTCTTGTGGTATATTAGGCACAATGCCCCGAGAATCAGGCCGGCGGCTATAGCCGGTGCAATAATACCGGCGCACTGTCGGGTCAGTCGACGTTGTCGAGATGGTGCCCCATGCGCTCTTTTTTGGTGTGCATGTAGAAGCGGTTGTAGGGGTTGGGCTCTATTTCGATAGGCACGTTCTCCATCACTTCGAGGCCGTAGCCCTCCAAGCCGATGCGCTTCACCGGATTGTTGGTCATGAGGCGCATCTTGCGTATGCCGAGCTTGTGGAGTATCTGCGCGCCCACGCCATAGTCACGCTCGTCGGCTTTGTGCCCCAGGCGCAAATTGGCGTCGACGGTGTCAACGCCCTCTTCCTGAAGCTTGTAGGCTTTGATTTTGTCCATCAGGCCGATGCCGCGGCCTTCCTGGTTGAGGTAGAGGATCACGCCGCGTCCCTCCTGCTCCACCATCTGCATGGCGCGGTGAAGCTGCTCGCCGCAGTCGCAGCGCTGCGAGCCGAAAATGTCGCCCGTGGCACACGACGAGTGAACGCGCAGCAGCACGGGCTCGTCGGTCGTAACATCACCTTTTATCAGCGCTATATGCTCGAGACCGTTGCTTTTCTGACGGAACGGGATCAGCCGGAAATGACCGTAAACCGTGGGCATATCCACCTCCACGCCCTGCTCCACCGACGTCTCGGTGCGCAGGCGGTAGGCTATCAGGTCGCGTATCGACACTAACTTCAGGCCCCACTCATCGGCTTTCTTGCGCAGCTGCGGCAGGCGGGCCATAGTGCCGTCTTCGTTGAGTATCTCGATGAGCGTGGCTGCCGGATAGAGACCGGCCAGACGGGCCAGATCGACGCCGGCTTCGGTGTGGCCGGGACGGCGAAGCACGCCTTCGTCCTGCGCGTAGAGCGGATGCACATGGCCGGGACGGCCGAAATCGTCGGGCTTCGACGAAGGATCAGCGAGGGCGCGTAGCGTGGCCGCGCGGTCGTGGGCCGACACGCCGGTGGTGCACCCCGCCAGCTTGTCGACGGTGATGGTGAACGGCGTACCCAGCATCGAAGTGTTGTCCTCAACTTGATGCGGCAGCCCCAGCTCCTTACAGCGCGATATGGTGAGCGGGCAGCAGAGTTCGCCGCGGGCATTGGTGACCATGAAGTTGACATGATCGGGCGTCACTTTCTCGGCCGCCATGATCAGATCGCCTTCGTTTTCACGGTCTTCGTCGTCGACCACTATCACAAAATGTCCGGCGCGGAATTCTTCGATCGCCTCTTCGATTGTATCAAGTTTTATGTTGTCCATATCAATAAACGTTTTCTACAGGATTCTTTATCATTTCATCGAGCTGAACGCTGACGTCGGCTATACGGTTCACTTCCGCCCGCAGGTTGCGCAGCCGCGCGCGGCCTATGAGCCACACCGTCAGCCCGACGGGAAAGAACACTATCGCGGCCCATGCCGCCAGCGGATAGTTGGTGGGATGGTAGAGCCACAGGCTTCGGAGCACGGGATAATCCATGAGCTTGTTGATCACGAGCTTGTCACGCGAGTTTGCCAGATAGGCTATGGTCTCCTCCTCGCGGTCGCGCAGACGCCGCAGCGCCGTGCGGCTGTAGCCCCGCAGCCAGTAGGTGAGATAGCTGATGCGCGCCGGATTGGCTTCGAGATAGGCGTTGGCCTCATCGCGGAGCGAGGCGAGGCGCGCGAGGGCTTCGTCGCGGTCCACTTCGTCCATCACCACCTCCTTCATCTCGATGTGGCGTGTCTGGACGGCGCCAAACAGACGCCGGAAGAAGTTCATATAGGCATCACGGTTAAACAGCGCCGAGTCGTGCACCGCCTTGTAGGTGAAGAAGATGCCGAGCGGCATCAGCACCGCCGAGCTCAGCCATATGCCTTCCCACACGGCTATCTTGCCGTCGCGGGCCATCTTGTAGCCTGTGTTGTCGATGATGTAATAGAAGATAAACAGCAGCACCGAGATGACCAGCGGCGTGCCGAGGCCGCCCTTGCGGATGATGGCGCCGAGGGGAGCGCCGATGAAGAAAAAGATGATGCAGGCAAACGAGAGCGTGAATTTCTTCTGCATCTCGATGTCGTGCCGACGGATAAGTTTGCGCTCGTCCTTGATCACCATGCCCCGGAATTCGTGCTCCTGTTTCTGGAAGTTGGCTTTGTTTAGTGCCGTGCGCAGATACACGAGCTGCATGGCCGGACCCGAGCCCTCGAACAGCGAGTCGACGTTGACAGGCCGCGAGGGGCTGACGTCGGGTATGCGTTCCATCACCGTGGTGTCGCCTTTAGCCACGGCGCGCGAATAGGGCAGATTGAAATAGCGCGACTCCACGAGCAGCTGGGCATACGACTGCCCGATGCTGTCGACGCGCACCGACAGCGAATCGATGGTCTGACGCAGCTCGGCTATGTTTTTGCCCACATACTGATTGCGCATCCCTTCCTCGTCGATGCGGTTGAAATTGGCGTCGAACGGCACGAGGATATCTTTTTGCGAGAATGTCTCGCGGCGGTAAGGCACGTTGCGCGCGCCGCTGCCCGCTTCTTTGAGGTTTTCAAACGATTCACCCTCCCACAGACGCAGGAACAGGTGTTTCTTGTCCTCCATCATGGCCAGACGTCCCGAGTCGGCGAGAATGATGTTGGCATTGTCGAAGCCTTTCGAGAGATCGTAGATCATGATGTTGTACAGCGTGCCGCTGTCGCGGTTTTTCTTGTCGACGAAGATGTTGTAGCCGGGAATCTGATCGTAGAACACGCCCTCGGGGATCTCAAGCTCGGGCGATTTCTGGCGCATCGAATAGAGCAGCGTCCACATCTTGGTCTGCGCTATCGGCAGCACATTGTTCTGGAAGAAAAAAGCTCCGATGGCTATGAGCACCATCAGCGCTATCAGCGGCCGCATCACCTTGATGAGCGACACGCCCGAAGCTTTCATGGCCGTGAGCTCGAAATGCTCGCCCAGATTGCCGAAAGTCATGAGACTCGCCAGCAGTATGGCCAGCGGCAACGCCATCGGTATCATGGTCAGCGCGGCATAGAAAAACAGCTCGCCGAGCACGTCGATGCTTAGGCCTTTGCCCACCAGATCGTCGATATAGCGCCACAGAAACTGCATCAGCACTATAAACAGACATATAAAAAACGTCATGGCAAACAGAGGCACAAAACTCCGCAGCACAAACGTGTAAAGTCTCTTTACTCCTAACATTACAAGGTCGGATTCAACATTCTCGACTGCAAAGATAGTGAAATAAGGGTGAATTAAGAATACATCTTCGGCAAAACATTCGGATATGACAGTCGGGAAAGACACAAAATGATATCGACCGGAAGATAGATTAGGCAAGGGCGACTTATTGTTGTCGCAGGCTCTCCGACATATACCATTAATTTTCAGCCCAATACACATCGGAAAGACACCGCCGCTCCTAAGGCGTGACCGGTGTGACGGCATCTTGCCGTCATGGTTTACTATAGATGCAATTTTATGATTGGCAGAATGATGCGCCGGAAAGAGCGAGCCTCACTGATCGGTTGAGGGGCGAGAAGTCAGGAGGCGGCGGGTCAGGGAGGCTATGCCTGTGAGGATCAACGACACTACTATCAGGTAAAGTGCGAGATATATTATTGCTCCGGTGTGGGGACGGAATGTGATGAAGTAGTTCATTATGTCTGTTGCATTGAATACTAACCGGATAGCCGGCGCCAGCAGAATAAGCAGCGCCACACATGCCAGGGCGGAGAGTATCTGTATTTCAATGCCTTTATCGCGGACGGCAGAATAAATCAGCGCTGCAAGCATTATGAAGCATCCTGCGAAAAACATAGCGTGCCACGCCGCGGTAACCACATAAACAGGGCTGACAATAACCATACCGTCATCTGTGGCGGCCGAAGCTTCGTGGACGTTACGTAGCTCCGTCACGCCGGCCGCCATATACACCGCAACGCCCACCGCGGCCATGATTCCGAGCACAAAAGCCCACGCCGACAGAAACTTGAGTTTTTCGGCTCCGCGGCCAGCGCCACGCACCAGAATGGCAAAACCTATCAGCATGACCGCAATGGCCGCATAACGTGCGAACCGCTCAAACCATCCGAGATTATCGGCGGCGCCCGAGTAACCTATCCCCCACCAAACCAACCACCCGCCCCAACCAATCCTACTACCAATGCATAGGATCGAAAGCATCTCGCCTCCGCGACTTCCACTAATGTATTTTCATGATTTTTCAGTCAAATACGCGGCAGCGGGACGCCAGCAAGGCATAGGAGGGGCGGCGTCTCGCCGCCGCAGTTTTCACAAAGGCATATCCATGATTATCAGTGCATTGCACGGCGGCGAGATGCCGCCGCTCCTATGGGGTGACGGCATCCTGTCGCCACCTTCTTTAGGCGTCCGGGGGTTGCGTGAGGGCGAACGCCAGCACTCCGGGTTGTGAGCACCTGACTCCCGGAGCAAAATCGAACGGATTTGGCGACCTATACCAATACGAATTTCTGTTAAAAAATCCCGGGATCGTTCGACACGACATCCATCGCGCTACCGGAGCCCGGGATTTATGGATTTTTCGTCGGAAACCCCACATAAAGTGGAATCCCGAACGGGTTGTCGCTGCCTGTTCATACTTCACTGACTGTCGACCTATCCAGATCTGTCACAGCCTGAATTTGAGCTACTGGGCGAGGCGGAAGCCGAGGTTGTTGTTGTAGTTGTCCGGCGTGTTGTTGTTGCGGTTAGACACGCGGCAGTTCCTCGCGTTGTTGTTCCAGCTGCCGCCACGGTTCACGCGGTTAGAGCCATTCGGCAGCGACACCTATATATTATATATATTATTTCATGCCAGACACTCCTGCATGGCTTTACGACGCACACCATCCGACGGAACTTTTCTCACAAAAGCGAGCACGGCGCTAAGACGCACACGCATATCCTCATCCGTCAAAGTGTCCCCGTCAAACATAGCATACAGTTTTCTGAGGTTTCTGCGGTAGCGCACGGCACTCCGTACCGACAGGGTTCTGCTTCCATGCTTCATTCTATAACCGAGGAATGTAACCGAAACCTCTGTAGCGTGGAGCTGAAAAACTTTCAGCGTAAGGCCAAGTTTGTTTTCAAGGAACTCACGCACGCGCCGCCCGGTCGTAAGCAGAGCCATCTTATCGTCGCCCCACAACATCATATCGTCCATATACCTCACGTAGCCCTCCACATGAAGCCCCTCACGGATATAATGATCAAGCGGCGAAAGATAGTGATTGGCAAAATACTGACTCGTAAGATTCCCGATGGGCAGGCCCCTGCCGGGTTCAGTACAATAGCTTCCGATGATGGCACGGAACATTCCGAGCAAAAGTGGGTCTTTATATATTCTTCCCAGCTGAAACATAAGATGGTCATGCGATATCGAGTCGAAATATTTCCACACATCGAGTTTCAGCCAGTACCGAAATCGACACTGGTTATTATATGCCTTGTCGAGAGCGGCATATACGCCGCGGCCTATCCGGCTTGCATAACTGTCGGAAGTCTGACGATGTTCGAAATCCTCATGACACACATTCATTATAGCGTGATGGAGCACCCTCTGCACGAAAGGTGCCGCGCAGATGAGCCGCTGCTTCGGATCGTATATTGTGAAGTAGTTATAATCTCCCGTTTCTATCGTGCCGTGCAATATACCCTCGCGTAGTTTCAGCAATTCCTCATTCAGTTTTTTACTGAACGATACCACCTCTTTTTTGGCCGCTTTCCCACGCCGTGCCTTGACGAACGCCTCCCGCAGATTGTCAATGTCGGCTATCTTCTCCACCACATAACCGCGCCGTTTCATTGTTCCGGACCTTGATCTTTCCCTTCAAGAAGGCGTACGCCATAGTGGGCGATCCTTGCAGAATTGATTCCCTCTATTTTCTTTAGCATTTCGGGCGAAAGATCGCTGATTTTGGACATTTCGGCCAACTCGCGATCCGTGAATATTGCAAAAGCAGGCACCGACTCCTCCGCCGCTATCGCTTTGCGTCGGCGTCGGTACTCCGAGAAACGCTCGAACTCTTCCGCTCCCAGCACCTCCTTATAGTCAACTTTCTCACCCGCCGAGCGATTCTCTGCCATTTTCGATCCCGCCGACACCGGAAGGAACTCAACGGCAAAAGTCCAGACACCTCGATTCTGATCATATTCCTTTTGAACTGTGAGCACTTTGTTGGCACGCAGAAAGCGGTTCATTTCTTCCTGTTCATCAACATTCGCAGTCAATGGAATTGTAAAAATTCTTATTTGCATTATTTCTCAGAAATAGTTTTTTCGTGTGACAACGAGCCGCCGGCCGCTGGCTCGCGCTCCGCGCGGCTGGCTTGCCGGCTTGCAGTGCTCAAATTTAGGCTGTGACAGATCAGGATAGCTCAACAGATCAGTGAAGTACAAACTACTGGGCGAGGCGGAAGCCGAGGTTGCTGCTGCAGTCGTCCGGCGCGTCGCCGTAGCGGAAAGACACGCGGCAGTACCACGCGTTGTGGAACCAGCTGCCGCCACGGCTCACGCGGTTAGAGCCGGTACGTGGACTCTTGTAGTCTGTGCACCATATATCGGATGTCCATTCCCAGACGTTGCCGCTCATATCGTAGATACCTAACTCGTTGGGGGCTTTTGTGCCGACCGGATGGGTTTTACGTCCACTATTATCGTAATACCACGCTACTGAACTGAGATTACTGCTTCCGGAATAGATGTAGCCCTGTGAGCGATTGCCGCCGCGGGCTGCAAACTCCCATTCGGCTTCGGTGGGGAGGCGGTAGTGCTTGCCGGTCATGGCGT
>URWH01000037.1 GCA_900551515.1 uncultured Porphyromonadaceae bacterium | reverse complement strand
TCAAAACGACCATCTCCAGCGTTCCCAGCGCCGTTCGCGCGTCACCGTTTGCAAACGCTGCAAGCATTTTCAACATCTCATCGGTGATCTCCACCGTCTGGTTACCGAAGCCGCGCGGGTCTTTGATTGCGCGCTTCATCAGCTCCACAAGCTCATCCTCGGAAAGTGCCTGCAAAACGAACACCTTGCAGCGCGACAAAAGTGCGGCGTTCACCTCAAACGAGGGGTTCTCCGTGGTCGCACCGATGAGCACGATGCTGCCCTTTTCCACAAACGGCAAAAACGCGTCCTGCTGCGCCTTATTAAAGCGGTGGATTTCGTCGATGAAAAGGATAGGGCGGTGGTTGACAAACATGTTCTGGGCGTCGGCCTTGCAGCGGTCGATCACCTCGCGCACATCCTTGACGCCCGAGCTCACGGCGCTTAGGGTGTAGAACGGGGCTTTTGTAGTGTTGGCGATGATTTTGGCCAGCGTCGTCTTGCCGACGCCGGGAGGGCCCCATAATATAAAAGAGGCGATGTTGCCCGACTCGATCATGCGGCGCAGGATGGCGCCGTCGCCGGCTATGTGTGTCTGCCCGACGTAGTCGTCGATCGTACGCGGGCGTAATCGTTCAGCTAATGGGAGGTTCATAGTGATGACAAAGATAGCTAAAAAATGAGAAGAAAATTTGCGGTGTCGTGTTAATAGAAATAAAAAAGCAGGCACGGGCGCTTGTTTGTTAACATTTTTAGTTAACTTTACCTCCGAATCGCGCTGGGCATCCCGAGGCGCCGTTTCACGGCGCGTTTTTGCGGCCGCCCTACCGAACATTAACGCACTGCAAACGTTAGAATTAAAAACTAATTTAAACGATGTAGTTATGGAAACTGAAAAAGGAACAAGCAAAATGCCGCGCATCATGCGCAACATTTTCGGCATCATTATGATAATTGTGTTCGTGGCAGTGGGCATCATGTGCCTCTGCGGAGTATTCCCGTCCCTTAGCGGCAGTTTCGAATGGCTCCGCTGGACCGGCGGCGTCGTTTTCATCCTCTACGGATTCTGGCGCGGTTACCGCCAGTTTAAGGGAATCGACGAAGATGTCACCACCCGCTATTGATGCTGTAACAAAACCTTGAATGATTATGGTAAAGGACCTTTTGAAACATATCTCCATGGCATGCGCGGCGCTGACAACGGTTGCCGCGTGCGTGTCGTGTGGACGCACCAATGCCGGAAGCTATGCGGCCGGCAGCGTCCAGATAGCATGCGATGCAACGTTCCAGAACATCATGGAGCAGGAGATATTCGTTTTCGAATCACGATATAAGAATTCGAGCATTCTGGCGCTGTATGTCGACGAATACGCCGCCATCGATTCGCTTATGAACAAGGACAACCGCGTGTACATGGCAGTGACAACACGTCCGCTCAACTCGCAGGAGATCTCCGAACTCGGCCGCCAGAAACGCACTGTGAGCCAGCAGGCTATAGCCGTCGATGCCGTGGCTATGATCGTCAATCCCGCGAACCCCATTACAGCTCTCGACTATCAGGATGTGGCCGACATCCTCTCCGGTAAGTACACCAAATGGAGCGATATCCCCGGCGCGGGCGATCTCGGCGACATCCAGGTGGTTTTCGACCACAGCGGTTCGTCGACCACACGCTTTATGACCGACTCGGTGCTCAACGGCAAGCCGTTCGGCCAGAACGTGTATGCGCAGAAATCGCCGGCCGAAGTGTTTGAAGCCGTGGCTCATCGCAAGAACGCCATAGGCATTATCGGCGCGGGATGGCTCTCTTCGGATATGAGCGGCCGCGAACTCTCCGATGAAGAGATAGCGCGCCTCGAAAACGATGCCGACACCACCTCCATAGCATCGTTCTCCACCGATATCAAAGTGCTCAAGGTGGCTCCGAAAGATTCTCCCATAGCATACTATCCCGACCAGTACAACATCTACAACGGCAAATATCCCTTCCACCGCCAGATCTATCTCATATCCACCGCCTCGCCGTCGACCGTTGGCCACAGCTTCTACTCGTTTGTCACGAGCAGTGTGGGACAGAAGATTATCCTCACCTCAGGCGTGTGTCCGAAAGTGATAACCCCGCAATTTGTCGATGTGGTTAAACCGGAGTGAAATAATCAAGTCTAACGAATAAAATTCAGATCAATAACAATAACAATCAATAAACCAAAATCATGAAATTGAGATTCCTGTTTTCAATCATGCTCGGCGCAACTCTCGCAGCCGGAGCTCAGGGCTATCAGGACGGCGTTGACAACTACAACGCCGGACGTAAGGATATCGCCAAAGAGATTCTGACAAATACGCTCAACGCACCGTCAACCGATAAGGCTGTGTCGTACTACTATCTCGGCTGCATTGATTTTGACAACAAAAACGTAGCCGCAGCAAAAGCTAATTTCGACAACGGTATTGCCATCAACCCCGAATACCCCTACAACTACGTGGGTCTCGGTGAGGTAGCTCTCCGCTCAGGTGACAAATCGGGTGCACAGAAGCTGTTTGACCAGGCCATGAAGTTCAATAAAAAGAACACCGCCGTCATCGCCGCTGTAGCCCGCGCTTACTGGAATGTCGATCCAGTGGCTTACAAAAAAGATATCGACAAATGGATCGCCAAGGCTTTCAAGGAATCGAAAAACACTGAGCCTGCCGTTTACAACCTTCAGGGCGACATGGTGGCCAAGAGTGATCCCGGTGAAGCTGCCGGCCTCTATCAGATGGCTATCGACATGGACAAGGAACGCGGAAATGTCAACCGCGAGGCTTACGTGAAATATGCCCGCGTTTACAACCAGCACAACCGCGACCTCCTCATCAGCATGCTTGAAGAGCTCAACCAGCTCGAACCCGAATCGGGTCTCGCACAGCGCGAGCTCGCCGAAGTTTACTATACCGACGGTAAATTCAGCCGCGCCCAGAAAGTGTATGAGAAATATGTGAAGAACCCCAACCACTTCCGCCGCGACGAACAGCGCTATGTGGCCATCCTTTACACCGCAGGCTCACGTGAGAACGATCCGGAACTTTTCAAACAGGCTATCTACTGGGCCAACAGCGTGCTCGCTCAGGATCCCAACGTCTATCAGATGGACCGCATGAACATGCTCAGCTATGCTAAGCTCGATCAGGACTCGATGGCCCTCATCTCCGGCGACAAACTGTTCAGCGTTTCCGGCGCCGAATATATCCCCAACGACTATGTGGTTTATTCAAAACTGCTCGTCGATGCCAAACGTGCTCCCGAAGCTATCGCTCTCATCGAGAAAGTGATCGCCGCCAACCCCGACAACAAGGACTACGAAAGCCTGATGCGTAACCTCGGCGAAGCTTATGCAGCCAACGGTGAAGCCGACAAGGCCAAAGAAGCCTACGACAACTTCCTCCGCACGGATGCCGCCAAACCTCAGGACTGCTACAATATGTATGCATCGCTCTTCGAAGCAGCCCGTAACGCTACTGATCCCGCCGAAAAAGCCAAACTTTTCGCAAGCGCCAAACCTTACATCGATCTGGCCAACGAAAAAGCTCCCGACTTCGTGCCCTATCTCTATCAGTCGCTGCTGCTCAACTACATGGCCAACGGTGCTAAGATCAATGCCGAAGGCAACGAAATCGCTGAAAAGATCATCGACCTTTATAAGAAAGGCGACCAAAACGCATCCGAAAGCCGCGTCACCGCCACTTACACCATCCTCATCGACTCACTCAACAAAGACGGCAAGACCGAAGAAGCCATCAAGAAATGTGAGGAGGGTCTGCAGGTGCTCCCCGGCAATGCAAACCTTCAGGAAACTCTCGATCGCCTCACGGCTAAAAAGAAATGAGAATCCCACGAAGAGATATAGCATTAAATGATCACATGCAAAATCATTAACTGATTGACCATGTCAGGAATCCCTTAACGCGGGGATTCCTGACATCGGTTTTTTATGCCTCTTTCCCCCACCTGTAACCATCATAACTTCCCTGTAATGAAAAATCTTATAGTGCGTTCGCTCTCCGGCGCTGTCTATGTGGCTCTGATCGTGTGCTCGATACTGTTCGGCAGCGGATGGGCATTCCCGGCCTTATGCTGCGTGTTTGCGTTCATCGGCATCATGGAGTTTCAGAAAATGACGCAGGACGATTTCTACGCATCGCCTCTGACGCTTTTCATCGACCTCCTCATCGGCATCTTTCTTCCGGTGCTCGCGGCGTTGAGCTTCTCCTACAGCCAGTACAGCTTCTTCGCTCTCCCGGTGGCCGCCGTCATCTTCCTGCTGGTGATCACCCGTTTCGTGATGCAGCTTTACCTTCATCGCGAAAACCCCGTGCGTCACATAGCCTGCTCGGTGCTGTCGGTGGTCTACGTGGCTGTGCCTCTTTCGTTTGCAGCGGCCATGCTCATGTTCAGCCCGGCTCTGTTGCTGCTGATGTTCGTGATGATATGGCTCAACGACACAGGCGCTTTCCTCGTGGGATCGGCCATCGGAAGCCATCATCTGTTCAAAAGGCTGTCGCCTAAAAAATCGTGGGAAGGATTTTTCGGCGGACTCGTGTTCTGCGTTGCCGCCGGAGTGCTCGCCAAAGTGTTTTTCCCCGGGACGTTCGGCGTGTTCTCAACAAAGACACTCATCGTGTTCGGCATCATCGTTTGTGTCATGTCGACATGGGGCGATCTTTTTGAGTCGATGATCAAACGCACCGTAGGCGTCAAGGACAGCGGAACCCTCATTCCGGGCCACGGCGGAGTGCTCGACCGTATCGACTCGCTCCTTTTCGTAGCCCCGTGCACGCTGTTTTATTTCATTTGCTGGACGTTTATCGAAGGGACAACGGTTCTCGCAGGAATGTGACGCCGCCCTGCGTATTGTAAACCATAAACCATATTTATCACATTATGAGTGACATAAGATATAATCTCCGCGGCGTGTCGGCATCGAAGGAAGATGTGCACAACGCGATAAAGAATGTCGACAAGGGCCTCTATCCCAAGGCATTCTGTAAGATAATCCCCGACATACTCGGCGGCGACCCCGAATACTGCAACATCATGCATGCCGACGGTGCCGGTACCAAATCGTCGCTGGCCTATCTCTACTGGCGTGAGACCGGCGACCTGAGCGTGTGGAAAGGCATCGCGCAGGACGCGCTGATCATGAACATCGACGACCTCCTGTGTGTCGGCGCCACCGACAACATTCTGGTCAGCTCGACCATCGGCCGCAACAAGCTGCTCGTGCCCGGTGAGGTGATCTCAGCCATCATCAACGGCACCGAAGAGCTGCTCCAGTCGCTCCGCGCTATGGGCGTCAATGCCTACAGCACCGGTGGCGAAACCGCCGACGTGGGCGATCTCGTGCGCACGATCATCGTCGACTCAACCGTCACTTGCCGCATGCGCCGCGCCGATGTGGTCAACAACGCCAATATCGCCGCCGGCGATGTCATCGTGGGCCTCGCTTCCTACGGGCAGGCAACATATGAGGACTCCTACAACGGCGGCATGGGCAGCAACGGCCTGACCTCGGCCCGCCACGACGTCTTCGCCAAATATCTTGCCGAAAAATATCCCGAAAGCTTCGATGCCGCAGTGCCCGATGGTCTGGTCTATTCCGGCGGCATGAAACTCACCGATGCTGTCGACGGTGTCACTGTCGATGCCGGCAAACTCGTGCTCTCGCCCACCCGCACTTATGCTCCGGTGATCAAACGCATCCTCGACGTGATGCGCGGCGACATCCACGGTATGGTGCACTGCTCGGGCGGCGCACAGACCAAGGTGATGCACTTCGTAGAAGGCAAGCATGTGATCAAGGACAATATGTTTGATGTGCCGCCGCTCTTCGAACTCATTCAGAAACAGAGCGGCACCGACTGGGCCGAGATGTACAAGGTGTTCAATATGGGCCACCGCATGGAGATATATCTCGCTCCCGGACATGCGCAGGCCGTGATCGACATAGCTGCCGGATTCGGCATTGATGCTAAGGTGATTGGCCGTGTCGAGGAGGCCGAGACCAACCGTCTGACCATCATCAGCGACAAAGGCACGTTTGAATACTGATCCGCTTTTGTGAATATTGATCCGCTATTGCCACATCCCCCTTTTTGTCATCCTTGCCCTTTCGGCTATCGTTGCCGGCGGTTGCGGAGGCGGCAATACGGCCACATCGGCCGATTCGGCTTCGGCCGCTGAGCCCCGCAGGCAGCTCCCCGACACATTGCGCGTGGGCACTCTCTACAGCCCCACCTCGTATTTTATCTACCGTGAAACGGAGATGGGCTACGACTACGACCTCGCGCGCCGTTTCGCCTCCGACAAGGGCATGGAGATGCAGATCGTGGTGGCCAACAACCTGGCGCGTGCCGTGGAGATGCTCGACTCAGGGATTATCGACCTGCTGGCATATGAAGTGCCGGTGACGGCCGAATACCGCGAGCGCGTCGTGGCATGCGGCGTCGAGAACATCACCCATCAGGTGCTCGTGCAGCCGCGCCGCGCCCCCGACAGCCTGCGCATCACCGACGTGACGCAACTTGCAGGCCGTGAGGTGTATGTCGAGGATGATTCGAAATATTATCACCGCCTCGTCAATCTTAATGACGAGATTGGCGGCGGCATCATAATCCGTCCGGTTGAGCGCGACACGCTCATCACCGAAGATCTGATAGCTATGGTGTCCGACGGCGAAATCCCGCTCACGGTGGTCGACAGCGACATAGCGGCGCTCAACAAGTCGTATTATCCCGACCTCGACATCACGCTCCAAGTCGGCTTCCCCCAGCGATCGGCATGGGCCGTGGCCCGCGATGAGGCATGGCTCGCCGACACCATCAATGCCTGGGCCGCGCAGGAAGCGCCCCGCCGCGAAAGGGCCACGCTTCTGAAACGCTACTACGAGCGAAGCAAGCAGTCGGGATCGGATGTCTATGTGCTCGACTTTTCAAAAGGACGAATGTCGCCCTACGACAACCTTTTCCGGCGATATGCCCCGCAGCTCGGATGGGACTGGCGGCTGCTCTCCGCCATCGGATATGCCGAAAGCCGCTACGATTCCACGCAGGTGTCGTGGGCCGGTGCGAGGGGGCTCATGCAGCTTATGCCGGCGACGGCACGGGCCTTCGGAGTGCCCGACGGCCGCATGGCCGAAAACGATGTCAGTGTCGCGACAGCCGTTAAGGTGCTCAAATCGCTTGACAGCTCGCTGAAAAAGGAAGTCGGCGATCCGCAGGAACGGCTTAAGTTTATCCTCGCCGCCTACAATTCAGGGCTTGCCCATATCCTTGACGCCATAGCCATAGCGCGTAAGCTCGGGATGAAGTCCGATGTGTGGGATGGCAATGTGGCCGAAGCCCTGCTTCTGAAATCCAACCCCGAATATTATAATGACCCGGTGTGCCGCTACGGATATTTCCGCGGCCGCCAGACCTTCGACTATGTGCGGACGGTGATGGCCTGCTACAACAAGGCAAAAAAACAAATCCCGCGATAAAAACGTTATCCTAACATTAATAATTAAATTTACGAGAGAGATGAAAAGAAAGTATTTTACCGTTGCTTTAGTGCTCCTTTTGTGTGGCTCATTTGTTACCACTTCATGTATCGGCAGCTTCAAACTGACCAACAAACTTCTCACATGGAATAAGCAGGTAGGCAATAAGTTTGTCAACGAACTCGTGTTCTTCGCATTCTGGATTCTTCCGGTGTATGAAGTCTCGGCTCTCGCTGATGTGCTCGTGCTCAACAGCATTGAATTCTGGAGCGGCTCGAATCCCGTGGCTCAGGACAAATCGGTGATCGAAGGCCAGGACGGACGTTATGTCGTTGACTGCGACGGCAAAGGCTACACCATCACAAGCGAAAACGATGGCAGTGTGGTTCGCCTCGATTTCGATCAGGACGAGCAGACATGGTCAATGACCACCAATGGCCAGACCTACGAGCTGATGACGTTCGTTGATGAAAATCATGTGAAGATGCCGGCACCCGACGGCGGTTCGACTATCGTCGAGCTTTCTCAGCCCGGTGTATTTGCTTATCAGGATATGGTCACATCGGCTGCCATGATGGCAAATCGCTGATAAGGGCCGGTTCGATAAAAAAACGGGCGGGTTGCAATCAAAAAAGGCAACCCGCTTGTTTTCTTTTTACGATTAACGCTATTTTTCATCACTCATCATGACAAAACGAATCATACTTCTGCGGCACGGGCAGAGCATCTGGAATCTCGAAAACCGCTTCACCGGCTGGACCGACGTGGACCTTTCGGACAAAGGGCGCGCCGAGGCCGCACATGCCGCCGAACTGCTGAAAGAGGCCGGTTTGCTCCCCGACATCAGCTTCACATCCTATCTCCGCCGAGCCATCCACACGCTCCAGATAGTGCTGTCAGGACTCGAACGCGACTGGGTGCCCGCCATACGCGACTGGCATCTCAACGAACGCCATTACGGTGCTTTGCAGGGACTTGACAAGGCTGATACGGCCAAAGAATTCGGCGAGGCCACCGTGCATGAATGGCGCCGCGGATTCGATGAGACGCCGCCGTTGCTCACACCCGACGATCCCCGCTGGCCCGGCAACGATCCGCGCTATAAAGATCTGACAGCTGATGAGTTGCCTCTTGCTGAATCGCTTCAGGACACAATTGCCCGAGTGCGGTGTTGCTGGGAGGAGCGTATAGTGCCCGCCACACGCGACCATGACACTGTGCTCATAGCCGCCCACGGCAACAGCCTTCGCGGTCTGGCGATGATGATGTGCCATTTCACTGCCGCCGAGATTGTTGATGTGGAGATACCCACCGGACGCCCCTGGGTGTTTGAGGTGGACGGACGCATGAACGTCATCGCCAATCATTATCTCTGACCCCCGCTCATTCTGCTGAAGGCACAATGCCTGAATCATGATTCTCCGTCGCTATAACGGCAAAAATGCTGCGCGGCGGTGAATTTTTTTTGTAAATACGTGGAGATTACGCACAAAAAGCATTAATTTTGTAACATGACATCCGATGCTTCATCGTGATGTTTCTCTGATCAGAATTTCTGTATTGTCCTTATATTGGATTGCAAATGAAAAAATTCTTTTACAGCTTCATGGGCTCCCTCGCTGCCATTTGGCTTTCGGTGCTTCTCGGCGGGTTGCTCATTGTGCTGACTATCCTTGCATTAGCCAAACAGTTTGCCGATCCTGAGATCGAAGTCAGTGACCACAGCGTGCTCCGCATCGACCTTACAGGCGAGATCGTCGACCGCGCTACCGAGGTCAGCTTCATGGACCTTATCAACGAGGAATATGTCGGGACCCTCTCCCTTTCCGATATCGTCAATTCCATCCGCGCGGCCAAGACCGACAGCCGCATCGACGGTATCCTGATTGACTGCGGCGGCTTAAGCGCCGGACTTGCGCAATGCGAGGAGATAATCGATGCCATCAAAGATTTCAAGAAATCAGGCAAATGGGTCGTCGCTTACGGCGACAACTATTCGCAGGCCGACTATTTCATTGCCACTTCAGCCGGTGAGATCTATGCCAATCCCGTCGGCATGGTCGACATCCACGGTCTCAGTGCCACCACATTCTATTTCAAAAGCCTGCTCGAAAAGGTGGGCGTTGAGTGCCAGGTGGTCAAAGTGGGCACCTACAAGAGCGCTGTCGAGCCGTTTCTGCTCGACGGCATGAGCGAGCCCAACCGCGAACAGATCGATCATTTCCTCGGCCGGATATGGGACGACATGGCCGACTCGATAGCCGTAGCGCGTCACACGCATGTCGACAGCATCAACGCCTGGGCCAACAGCTTCAGCTTTGCCCAGACGCCTGAAAGCTACATGCAGCGCAAAATAATCGACCACACGGCCTACCGCCGTCAGATCGACAGCCTCGTCATGGCTCGCACCAAGACCGAGGAGCCGCAGTATGTCGATTTCCAGGACTATTGCACCACCATCGCTGATGACGAAACGAAAGAGCCTCAAAAGACCATAGCCGTGCTCTATGCCGTTGGCGACATCACCGAAGATGCCGACGACGGTATCGCCTCCGACAGGCTGGTGCCCCAGATTCTCGACCTCGCCAAGGACGACGATATCGACGGACTCGTGCTCCGCGTCAACTCCGGCGGCGGCAGCGCATTCGCCTCCGAGCAGATATGGGAAGCGCTCCAGCAGTTCAAAACATCGGGCAAGCCTTTCTATGTTTCGATGGGCGACTATGCGGCCTCCGGCGGCTACTATATCTCATGCGGCGCTGACAAGATCTACGCCTCGCCGCTCACGCTTACCGGCTCGATCGGCATTTTCGGCATAATCCCCAATGTGGAGCCGCTGATGAAGGACAAGCTCGGAGTCAACGCCGTGACCGTAGAGACCAACACCGGCAATTTCCCCGGGCTGCTCCATCAGATGACGCCCGAACAGCGTGATGCGATGCAGAGCTATGTTGACCGCGGTTACGACCTCTTCGTAAGCCGCTGCGCGCAGTCGCGCGGCATGACCGTCGAACAGATCGGCGCTATCGCACAGGGCCGCGTCTGGGACGGACTCAGCGCACTCGAAAACGGCCTCGTGGACGACCTCGGCGGTTTACGCCGCACACTCGAGGATATGGCCGCGAAACTCGGAGTCACTTATGCCGACGTTCGCATCGTGGAATATCCCGAGGTAAATCAGAACTGGTGGGCGCAGATAGCCGGCATGCAGAGCCAGCAGATCTATTCGGCTCTGGCCGGAGCCATCGACCCGCAGTCGGCGCTTTTCGCCCGCATTGCAGCACGTGTCCGCTCCATGTATCCTCTTCAGTGCCGAATGAACTATCTGCAGATCAAGTGATCAGACTATAACATAATCCGATAATCCCCCTTCAATTCAGCCATGGCAAAAAACAAAATACTCTCGCACCTGCTGCTTTATCCGATAAGCCGGGTTTACGGTTGGGTCATGGCCGTGCGCAATGCCATGTTTGAACGGGGAATCCTCAAGCAGCATTCATTTGACATACCTGTGATTGTAGTTGGCAATATCTCTATGGGAGGCTCCGGAAAAACACCCCACACCGAATATATTGTCGACCATTTGCGCAACGATTATAAGATCGGCGTGCTCAGCCGCGGCTATAAACGCCGCACCAAAGGCTTCGTCATGGCCACGCCCGACAGCCATGTCGACGATATAGGCGACGAACCCTTCCAGATCTATCAGAAATTCAAGAATTTAGGCGTGACGGTGGCCGTATGCGAGAACCGCGTCAAAGGCATAGAAGATATGCGCCGCCTGGTGCCCGACATCGATATGATCGTGCTCGACGACGCTTTCCAGCACCGTTACGTCAAGCCGTCGGTTGCCGTGGTGCTGATGGAATACAGCCGTCCGGCCTACAACGACGACATGCTCCCTTACGGACGTCTCCGCGAGCCGATGAGCGCTCTCAAGCGCGCCGATGTGGTCATCGTCACAAAATGTCCCGAGAATATGAAGCCGATGGAGATTCGCGTTTTCAAGACCAATCTCGACCTCTTCCCCTATCAGTCGCTCCTGTTCTCGAGCTATGTCTACGAGCCGCTCAAACCGCTCTTCCCCGACGCTATCCCGCCGGGTAGCGACATGCAGCTCAACTATCTCAGCGATGCCGACTCCATACTGGCCGTGTCGGGCGTGGCGAATCCGCGCCCATTCATCCGCTATCTCCGCCGCTTCGCCGCCAAAGTACGCATCAAGCGCTATGCCGACCATCACCATTTCAGCCATTCCGACATGACAAGCATCTTCAACAAATTCAAAAACATGTCGGGACAGCGGAAAATAGTGGTCACGACCGAAAAAGATGCCGTCCGGCTCCGCACCAATCCCTACTTCCCTCACGAACTCCGCCGCTGCACATATTATCTCCCCATACGTGTGAGCTTCAAAGATTACAACGAGCGCTCGCTCGAAGATATCCTTCAGCAGCTTGTGCGCACCGACCGCCGGCTGAACGGGTGATGCCGGATGACGGAGTCTGAACCTGACGCTCCCGAAATTTGTTGACATATTATTCGTTTAACCATCATAACACTATTTACCATGCTGACCAAAATTCAAGAAACAGCTGATTATATCAGAAACATCGTAGGGCAGATGCCCGACACCGCTATAATCCTCGGCACAGGTCTCGGCGCTCTTGTCGACCACATCGAAGACAAGAAATATATTCCTTATAAAGAGATTCCCAACTTCCCCGTGTCGACCGTCGAAGGCCACAGCGGCAACCTCATTTTCGGCCGCCTCGGCACCAAGCCCGTCCTCGCCATGCAGGGCCGTTTCCACTACTATGAAGGCTACGACATGAAGCAGGTCACCTTCCCCGTGCGCGTCATGAAAGAGCTCGGCATCGAAACTCTCTTTGTCAGCAATGCCGCCGGCGGCATGAATAAGGAATTCCGCGTTGGCGACATCATGATCATCACCGACCATATCAACATCTTCCCCGAAAATCCTCTGCGCGGCAAAAACGACGAGCGCATGGGCCCGCGCTTCCCGGCCATGACCGAAGCCTACAGTCACAAACTCATCAGCCTCGCCGATGAAATCGCTGCCGAAAAGGGCATCCGCGTGATGCACGGCGTGTATGTCGGCGTCCCCGGCCCGACATTCGAAACACCGGCAGAATATGAATACTACCGCATCATTGGCGGCGATGCTGTAGGCATGTCCACTGTGCCCGAAGTTATCGTGGCCAACCATGCCGGCATGAAAGTGTTCGGCGTGTCGGTAATCACCGATCTCGGCGGCAAGGACGTCACCGACGTGCCCACCCACGAAGACGTGCAGAAAGCTGCCGAAGCCGCTCAGCCCAAGATGATGGAGATCATGCGCGAGCTGGTGGCCCGTGCCGAATAAGAGCCTATTCCGCAAAATTTGTTAACGTCAGGGCGGCGTATTTTCGAGTGAATTTCTTGAGT
>URWH01000036.1 GCA_900551515.1 uncultured Porphyromonadaceae bacterium | reverse complement strand
TTAAATTGAATTATCGACCAAGGCCACCTCTATTGCCGATTCGCTGAATAGTTACTCTTATTATGAGACTTCAAATTCTTCTTGCTGCAGCCATTATTCCTTTGCTGTCATCGTGAGAGTACAACGAAACAGCTGGAGAAATGGAAACAACGTGGTTTTTTTGGGGGGCTTTTCATAGTCGCCGTTGGGGCCGGTATGATTGTTGGCGGCTTGTCGGGTGCCACCACCGATAAGAAGAGAGTATCTTCGAACCGGCTCTAAGCTGCTTTTCGCACCCAACATACCGTCCATAGCTTTATAGCTCATCGACTTGGCGCTTTGCTTCGGTAAAGAAACAAACGCAAGTTGTGGATGCTTCTTTTCCCACTCTAAGCTATAATTCCGTCGAGATCGTGCCGTGCTATGAGGCTCGCGCAGCGTTCACCGTCAATTTCGCTTCCGTTTTCAAGACGGATGTGGGTATTGTGCCTGATATTATCGATGATAGACACAGTCACAGTCATGTGTCGCCGTGTCCGCGCCTACCGCATCTTCCGCGTCAACGATTTGGCGGTGATTCTTTGATATTCCGCAGAAAATAAGCAGCTTTGTTCTGTGAATTCGCTATTGAAGCCGGCATCATTCACTCTTCAACGTGCTGAAATCTTACGATAATCCCTCTTCGTGCTAAAATCATTTAAACAGTTTATGAGATGAGGATGCTTTTTGGCTCTGTCAAGGATCTGTTTTTGACCCGGCGGGATCAGAAGTAGTTGTCGGCCAGTGTGGCTATCGCTTTTGCATCGGCGTCGCGTCCGCCTACGGGAGTCCATGTCAGCAGGCGGCTGACGGCATAAAAGTCGGGGGTGCGTTTCACCTGATAGTCGGTGCCTTCTTCGAGGGCCTCGCCTTGTGCGGCAGCGGCGCTTTCAACTTCGGCGTCGTCGTAATCGATCTCATCGAGCAGCTCGGATCCGTCGATGAGCCGGATGTCGAAATCGACGGTGGTGGACGGTATCACACGTATCTGCGGGTTGTTGCCCCAGACTTTCGGGTTGCTGATGTACTCTTTTACAAGATATTCAACGGTTTCAATGAATTTTTCGCGTGTCATCATTACAATAGTTTTTTTTGTCGTCACGGCCTTAGGCCTATAATAAGAGCTTGTTTAATAATAAATGTTAACGGCAGGCTGATGTAACTTTCTTTATAATAGATAACATAATGTTAAATTATAATTCAATTGTTGTTGAATTATTATTTAACAAGCTCTAAGTTGTCATATTAATAACGCGCGAATGCCGGGCGGCGTTCACCCCCGGACTATATTGTCAGCTGTCCTCGCAGCAGTCGTAGTGCATGAAGTGGCTTGAGGAATGGCAGAAATGGAGGGTGCCGTTGACGATGACATGGCGGTTGGCCATTGATGCGATGGTCGACATTTCGTGCGACACGAGGATTATCGTGGTGTCGCGGGCCAGTGAGGCGATGATCTCGTATATGCGGCTCTCGAAGGGCTTGTCGATGTAGCTCAGCGGTTCGTCGAGCACCAGCACCTCGGGGCGTCCGATGATGGCGCGTGCCAGGAGGGTGCGCTGCAGCTGTCCGCCCGACAGATTGCCTATGCCCGAATCGGCGTGAGCGGTGAGATCGACGGTCGCTATCGCTTCGTCGATCAGTTTGTTGCGCTGCAAAATCGGAAGTGATTGTTTGCCGTACAATCCGAGTCCTACCACTTCTCTGACGGTGATCGGGAAACGGGAATCGATCATGTTTTTCTGGGGTAGGTAGCCAATGGCGAGCGGGGCTGCTGAGCCTTTGTCGCCGATGTAGGTCACCGTACCCGAGGTGGGTTTGAGCAACCGGAGGATGATGCGCAGAAGGGTGGTTTTGCCGCCGCCGTTAGGGCCTGTGACAGCCAGGAAATCGCCGCGGTTGATGCTCAGGTTGACATCCTCGAGTGTCGGGCGGCCGTCCCATGAAAGGCTCACGTTGTCGAGCCGGATTATGGTGTTTTCGTCGGTCATTGCTGTGGTGTTGCGGCTATGGCTGCGGCAATCCGCTGCAGATCGTCGAGCCAGTCGTAGGAATTGAGGTTTACGTTGATGATGTTCATACAGGTCTGAGAAACAATCTCTTCCGTGCGGCTGCGGTCGTTGTCGGGCTGCGTGATGAATAGATGCGTCCCGGCGGCGCCGGCCTGATCGATCTTGTCTTTAAGGCCGCGGGCCGACATCTCTTTGCCGTCGGCGCCCAGGGAGAGCTGTCGCAGACCGTAGTCGCGTGCAAAGTAGCTCAGCGCGGGGTGCCACATCAGGAAGGAGGCGCCGGCCTTTGGTGCGAGAGTGGCTGATATAGCGCGGTCGAGGCTGTCGAGCCGCTGATCGAGGCGCCGGTAGTTGGCGGTGTAAGTGTCGGCATGCGCCGGATCGAGGGCGGTCATGGCACGGTGCATCTCGGCGGCCATGGCCCGGGTGTTGCGCACCGAGACCCATGTGTGGGGATCGGCATTGCCGTGACTGTGAGCGCTGTGGCTGCCGTGGTCGTGGGTGCCGTAGATCGGGACGATCTCTCTGGAGGTGTTGACGATCGTCATGTCGGGATTATTTTCAGTGAGGCGGCTCACGACGACATCTTCAAAAGCCATGTTGCCGGCGCGGAAATAGGCACGGCTGCGCATCACCGACTTCATCACGTCCATCGTAGGGTCGAAATTTTCAGGGTCGGCGTTTTTGTCGAGAAGCGTGTTGATCTGCCATTCCGGGCCGGCGATCTGCTCGAGGATATATCGCTGAGGCTCAATGCTGACGGTGAGCGTGGGCCGCTGTTCGCCCTTAGAGCAGGCGGCCATGACGGCCAGCAGGATGGCGGCGGCGATATGATGTAAGTGGTGCAGTGGTTTCATCGGTTTTTTTCAATGTAAACACAAAATTAATTAAAAAGGCTCATAAAACCCGAATCTTTCGCTAATTTTGTGGCATATTCAAATGCCTATGTTACGTCAGGGAACGCTCACAGATTCGGCCGCCATGGCCGAGATATTCAATCACTATGTGGCTGAGAGCACGGTGATTTTCTCCAACGACATCCTGTCGGCGGACGATATGCTGCGGCGTATGGAACCTGTCAGCGGCAATTATCCATGGTTTGTGACTCAGACCGAAGATGGCTTGCTCACGGGCTATTGCTATGCTCATCCGTGGCATCCGAATGCCGTATATGGCCGGACGCTGGAGATCACCATCTATATCCGCGAGGGATTCACGGGCCGCGGCTACGGCCGGCGCTTGCTCGGGGCAGTGATGGAGGAGTGTCGCAAGGAGGGTTATCATGTGCTGATCTCGTGCATCACCGATGGCAATGAGTCGTGCGAACGGCTCCACAGTGCCATGGGATTTACGCGGGCCGGCGTGCTACCGGAAGTGGGCTATAAGTTCGATCGTTTTCTCGGTGATGCGATCTATTATAAGATATTGTAATTTGTTGGATTTATGGGTTGCTGCGATAAAAATACGAACAAACGCTTTAATGTGATCCGGCTGGTCGCGGCGTTGCTTGTTTTGGCTTTTTCGCCGCTTTATGGCGGGGCGCAGGAGCCCGAAACGCCCGTGCGTCCGACTCCCGATACGATCCCGTCGTTCATGATCGAGGCCGGGAGTCCGGAGCATTCGGGCGTAGTGCCGGAAGGGGTGGAGTCGCCTACCGGCTGGTCGTCGTATGCGCCGCTTTACAGGAGTCTGGAGTCATGGCATGTGTCGCGCTCGTTTGCGGTCAGCTCTCGTGATGTCTCGCCGGAGATCGCCTCGTGGAGTGGCGGCAGCATATATGCCTCAGGCGCGGCGACGCATCTTCCCGGCATGATGGGCGTCGAGAGCGGACGGCTGAACTTCAGCCAGTCGGCAGGTGCTGTCACGTTCACGGCGTGGGCCGAGGCTATGAAATATGGCTATTTCCGCGGACTGCAGTCGGGCTGGGGCTTCGGCGGGGCGGTCGACTATAGGATTAACGACCGGTGGTCGGTGACGCTTTTCGGCGAGTATTATTCGCCCGTGCACCCGCTCACGCCCGGCATGGCGGAGTCGATGGCCTTGCCCCGATTCGGCGGATATGCCAGCTATAATTTCAGCGACCACTGGGGTATCAGGGTGGGTGCGCAGAGCTCGCGCTCGCTGATCACCAACCGCTGGGAGACGAGCCCGATCGTGATGCCGTATTACCGCATCAACCGCAAGGTGAGCCTCGGCATTGATGTGGGAGGCATTCTTTATAACGCCGTGCGGAGCTACATCGAAAGCCGCGACAATCGGCATGGCCCGATGCCAATGGGTGGGCCGCGTCCGAGATAGGCCGGGTAGGGTTGCGGCGATTGTTCCACGGTTTGAGCGTCGGTTTAGATTTAATTTGCAATCTCATGCTGGCTAAATAATTTGCGATACATCTGAGCGTGCTGGTGAACAATCATCGGGCTGCATTGTTTTCTTTAAAAGAAAATGATAAAATAAGCTCTCAGTTATGAATCCCGACGATTATTGCATAAACCGAAATGCTATAATAGAGAATATTGTCACGCGCGTCAGCGTGAGGAGTTACGACCGCACACGCCCGATCGAACCGGCTACGGTGGAAACGCTACTGCGTGCTGCGATGTCGGCGCCTACGGCTGTCAACCGTCGGCCATGGGCGTTTGTCGTGGTCAATGACCCGCAGCTGCTTTCACGCCTGGCCGCGGCGTTGCCCTACGCCAAGATGGCCGCGCAAGCGCCGATGGCCATCGTGGTATGCGGCGATTCGACACGATTCCTCGCCGGCGACGACGCCACCCTGTGGGTGCAGGATCTCTCCGCCGCCTCCGAAAATCTGCTTCTGGCAGCGCATGCCTGCGGCCTCGGAGCCGTGTGGACATCCCTCTATCCCCACACCGACCGACAGCAGGCCGTGGCCGACATACTCGCGCTGCCCGTCACCGCTGTCCCATTCAACCTCATCCCGTTCGGCTATCCTCATATGCCCCACGCCCCGTTGGACAAATGGGATCCGACCCGCATCCATTACAACCGCTGGTGAGGCCCCGCCTGAGCGGCCGCATTTAATTGCTGCTTTTGCGACAGTTGCCTTTCTGTTCAGCCTTTGGATTTCAAAGTTTTTCACCCTGATTTCATCATCGATTGAAAAAAAACGTCGAAAAAACAGCGTGATATTAAAAAATAACCGCTATCTTTGCACTGCAAAATCGGAAAGCGGATCGTCCCGCTAATTCCGATGACGCCAAAGGAGCGGTGCTCGAGTGGCTGAAGAGGCACGCCTGGAAAGCGTGTATACCCCAAAAGGGTATCCCGAGTTCGAATCTCGGTCGCTCCGCTAAGTAAAACGCTGACAGTCAGACACAATAAGTGTCGAAAGTCAGCGTTTTATTTACATCCCGAAGCCACAAGTGGCATTAAAAAAAAGCCGAAACTTGCCGAAATTTTACCGAAAAATACGACTGAAAACAATGTTTGCCGAAAAGTGCACGCAAATTGCACGCAAATAATTTGCGTGCAGGTTGCCAAAATCAGTAAAATCAGGTAAGCCGAGGCGAATTTTTAAGCCATGGCAACTGTAAAATTCATCCTCGACTGCCGCGCAGTCAAAAAGGGAGCCGCCGCCCCTCTGAAAGTGTCTATCGGACACCAACGGAAAACAGCCTTGCTGCCATTGAGTATCAATCTCACTCCCGAACAATGGGACGCAGCCGCAGAGAAGGTCGTCAAACATCCAAACCGAGTTTCCTACAATCAGATTATCGCCCGCCGTCGCGTGGAGATAACCGACATCATCAACGAGCTTGTCAGCCGTCCCGGTGGTATCGGTAACATGACTGCAACCGACCTAAAGAACGCGATACGGGATATTCTCTCTCCTCGAGCAGCCAAAGTAGCCAAGACTCCCAAAGAAAACCCTAATACCGTAGGCAAATTCTTTCTTCGCTATAAAGCAAATAAGAGCTTGGCTGACCGTACTGCCGAGATGTACGATGTTACATGGCGTCGCATCGAGGCATGGCTTGGAGAGGAACGAGCCGCCGCTCTGCAATTTTCCGACATCAACATGACATGGATTGAGGACTTCGACAAGTTCATGGCAAAAACCGCGCCCTCCCCTAACGGTCGCCGTATGCACCATGCTAACCTAAAAGCAGTAATCAACTATGCCATCGACCACGAAGTTCTTGACCGCAATCCCTATCGCCGCTACAAAATCAAGACCGTACCAACTAAGAAGCGCAACATGTGCGTGGAGGCTCTGCGCATGATCATCTTTGCGCAAGACCTTGAACCGTGGATGGAAAAGTACCGCGACTTCTTCGTGCTGTCGTTCATGCTTCGCGGACTCAACACGGTTGACTTGTGCCACATGACAAAGCCTGTAAATGGCCGAGTCGATTGGATACGCACAAAGACTAAGCAGCCCCTATCTCTGAAGATAGAGCCGGAGATGCAGTATCTCATCGACAAGTACGCCGGAAAAGAACTGATGCTGATGTTCGCTGAGGACCGCCCTTACCGCAACTTTAACGACAAGCTAACGAAGGCTCTTCACAAAATCTGCGCATACATCAACCAGAACAGAACCGGGGATGTGAGCGTCCCGGATTGCACAATGTACTGGGCGCGTCATTCGTGGGCTACTATCGCTGCCCGGCTTGACATTGCCGACGGCACTATCGGCATTGGACTTGCGCATAGTGCAAAATCAGTAACCGACATCTACATTGAGCGTGACCCTGAGAAGATTGACATAGCCAACCGCCGTGTCCTTGACTATGTTCTCTATGGCAAAGACTACCGAGTGCCGGAGCCTGTCGTGGAGGCACCAAAGAAAAAGCGTGGCCGTCCCCGCAAGAACGCCACGCCTGACGGTGACAAGGACGTTGCCTAATCCACAATCGGGTAAAATACTCCCTTGATGAGCTGCGACATTCCGTTCTCCGTGAATGTCGCAGTCATTTTTTCACAAAGGTACTTCTTGCCTTTGATGAAAAACACTGCACGAGGGTTCGGGATATTGTCGGATATGAACTTAAACGTAGTCTTTTGCCTGGGGTTGATTGAGTGAACCGTGCGGCGGCGGTTGAGCGTGGTGTGGTTGATGCGCAGGGAGAAATGAATGTTGATAAAATTGCTCCAGTCCTCGGCAATCTCGATGTCCTCGACATAGGGGTGCGGCAGCTTGCCGTTCTGGGTCTGCGCTCCGTCCCACCACCCCACATAGATGCGGTCGTAATACTCCGCTTTCTTGTCACGCTCACCGGCGGCGAGAAATTGCAGGGCGTGGGGCTGATAGAGGGTGTTGTCGATTTCCTCCTTGCGTTGGTACGGGTCGCGGCTCCAGGATGTGCTCGTGCTGTCGTTCTCGTCGTAGCCGGAGAATGACAGGAACAGACAACGCCCGTACTTGTCCTCGGTCTCGTCAACCCACGCAGGTACAAACTCAATCTCCACCTCGTCGGCGTCCTCGCTATCGTCCACGATACGGCCGCCAAAGAGGTTGACCGGGCGCAGTTCCATCTTGTACTGATAGCGGTTAGGCATCCAGCCATCGCGCTTCTCCACAAGCGTCTTCGAGAGCGAGCGCACGATGAAGTAAGCGTCCACGTCCTCGGCATAGAGTAGCTTGTCACGGTTTGACCCTCGCGAGGTCGATCCGTTCCAAGTTGCGAGCCATCGGTTGGCAGAGAGAAGTTCGCGCATGGTCGCGTAGCGGACTGCGCCTTTCTGCCACGCCTTGATGAACCAGTCGCACGAGTAGAACTTCCACATTTCGTGGTCGCACTCCTTGTAGACGAGGTTTTTGGCCTCCTGATACTCGCACTTGTCATCATCGACCGTGACCTCGACCGTGTGCTCGTCAACCACCTTGTCGAGCTGCACGGGCTCCGTGGCAAGCAGCGTGGCATCGGTAAAGGCAAATTCTACCGACTTGCCCCGGTGGTCGATGGTGAACTCGCCGCCCAAAAACAGCTCCAGCTTCTCGAAGAACTCCGCTACCGTCCAATGCGGCAGCGCACGGGCGAAGCCCGCAGTGTCCCAGGCATAAGGGAGCGTGTTGCAGACAAGGAGATACTTGTATTCCTCCTTTTCCTCCCACTTCGAGAAGTCAGCCGAGTAGCCGACAGCCTCGCATATCTTCTTAGTGATATAAAGAAGATACGGTTGCCACGAGCGGCCCCGGCAGTCGGCGTTCCACGAATAGTAAGAGTGCGACTTCAACGTGCCGTCGGGATTGCGTTCCTCCGGGTGGAAGTCAGCGAGGTTCTGAATGTTGCCCGAATAGTCGTTGACCCACGGCAGGGCCACGCACTTCATATTGTTTATGAAGGGGTCCCACGCCTTTTCGGGCGTGGAGTCAGTGGTCTCTGTCGGAGAGCCAAGGTCAAGCTCGTTGATGAACACATCATCGAAAGTCACGTCGAAGTTCTGCTCCGAGCGGCCTTCGAGGAACTGCGTCTTGACCTCGGCATCGTTGATTTCGGTAATGGTAATAGAGCCGAACTTGTAGAAGTTGCGGTCGCGGATTTCGCAGTCGAAAATCACCTTGCCGGCGATGACATCGGCACGGTTGATGTGTCCGAAAATGTCGAGATTGTTCCGACAATGCCGCAGGGGAAAAGTGATGGATAAAGTGTAGCCGTCACTCCCCGAAAAGAGGCGGTTTTCGGCCACAAACTCGAAGGACGTGCCCTTTTTGAGCATGGCTATCTTGCCATTGATGCGTATTTCCATAATTACTTGCGGGATTTGGGTGCTTTATTGCGCATAAGGCGGTCATATTCCTCCTGAGCGCGTTGAATGCCGTGATCGCCGGAGACGGTGTTCACGGTAACGAAAGGTTCATCGAGGCGTTCAGCCAACCGACGCATAATGGCGGCGTAGCCGTCATTCCTCTCTCCCTCTGAATAATAATTATTCACAACAGCCGGAGCCGTGGTTGATTGAGGCTGCGACGCAATCAACATGGGGGCTGTGATGGAGCGAGAGACATCAGCGGCGGTGAGCGAACCTATCGTGTTTGTGCGCTGGGCGTAATCAAGGGCTTCGATAAGAGGCCGAGCCTGAGGTGACTTCACAAGACGCTGCGAAGCAACCCATTCCCCTTTGTGAACAACACCTGCCACTTCATCAGGCTTACCCTCCGGGGTAAAGCCGCCGGTCATATAGCCCTGCGCCTCCGAAGCCTGTTGCTGCTTCTTGATAGTGGCGATTTGCAGAGCACCTGCCGCCACAGCCATAGCCGCCGCGATGGGCGCCAGTATATAGCCGACAACGGGGATGGCCGCAGCCGAACCGTATGCGTTAAGGGCGTTGGTCGCAGTCTGCGCAACGGCCTGGATAACCTGCATGGCGAACATCTTTCGGTTGGCCTCGTTTTTGGCCTTGGCTATTTCAGCCTCCTTCTGCTTTTCAAGCTTCTTCACCTTGTAGGAATTACCCTCGGCACGGGAGATTTCCGCATCATAGCGCTTGTTGATAGATGCCGTCTGTATCTCCAGTTCAGCCTGAACCATAGTAGAAAGCTGCGAAAACACAGCCGACATACCCGACACGAGCGTGTCGAGTGTCCCGGTGAGCGCCTTGCCGCCGTCGGAGTTGAGCCATTCGAGAGAATCGGCGATACCGCGCTCCATAGCGTTGCGCGTATCTTCTTCGGCGAGAAGTCCATACTTCTTTTTCAGAGCGAGCTTCGCCTTTTCGTATGCCTCGTCGATACGAAGTTTTTCAGCCGCGTTGTTACCGGCGGCGGCAAGTTCGCGCTGATACACGACATCGAGCAAAGCGAGGTCGGCATCGTACTTCGCCTGAGCTTCCTGAGGATTGTCGCCGAAGTAGTCCTTCTTCATGGCGGCATACTTGGCTTCAAGCCGTTCAGTCTCCTGTTGCTTGCGCTGCATCTGCGCGATCAACAGAGACTGCAACTGCTGTTCGGCCTGAAGCCTCTCGCGGCTGCCCTCTTTGGTGGCGGCCACGAGTTTGCGCTGATGCTCGATTTCGTATTCCTCCATTCTGAGGTCGTAGGTCTCTTTGGATATGGAGCCGTCGATATAAAACTGTTTGAGCTGCGCAATCTGCGTATTGTAGCGGTTGTTCTCCTCCTCAATGGTCTGAGCGTCGGCGTGTTCCTGTTGCTTCTTCTGCGCCTCCCGCCACTCGGCGGTGATTTTCAGGCGCTCCGTCTCCGTCAGGTCGGTATGAAGCAACTGCTTTTCGTAAAACTCCACGGCGATGCGGTCCATTTCTTCCGTGTACTTGACGTAATCGGTTACGCCGGTGGCGTAGCTGATACGCGCCGACGCCTCCTGTTGCTCGCGCCAGCCCTTTTCAGCGGCGAATTTGTCGCCCGCTGAGCCGGAAGGGTCGAGAGGAACATTCCCCGGTAGATTGACTTGCGGGTTCTCCGGCTCGGCAAGAGCTTCGGCGGAGACATTGTATTTCTGACGGAGGAATTGGTTTGCCTCGTTGAGCTGCCGCTGCTTGGTGATATTCGCTTGATAAGCGGCCTCCGAAGCCTCGTAAGTCTGCCCCGTGGAGGCTACTCTGCGGGCATAGGGAGCAACATTGACAGCCTGACCTACAGCCGCATCGGTGGAGTTGCCGTATGAATTATTACTTTCCATCTGACGGGCATTTTCCCAGTCGGCGACTGCGGCATCATATACCCGCTTGTCGGCGTCACGCTGCTGCCGCAGCCCCGGCTCCTGTTGTTCGAGAGTGAGAAGTTCCTTCTCGTTTTCCACAATCTTGTCGGCGGCGGCACGGGCGCGGGCCACCTCGATAATGGAGTCGCGGAGTTGGTCGTAGGCCGTCTTCGCCTGACCCACCATAATCTGCTCCGTGGAGAGGTTCTTGAAGTAATCGGGATAAAGCGCCTGTAATTTCTCAGCGGCCACGCGCCGCTCGTCGGTGCTTTTGGCCTCGTCGGTGGCCTCCTTATAGAGCGCTTCGAGCCGTGTAATCTCGGCATGGCAGTATTCCGATGACTTCTCGTCAAGGTCAGTGAGCGACTTGCGGTATTCCTCCTGTTCCTTGCGGGCCTTTTCCGCTTCCTCGGCGGCAGACTTAAAACGGTTGGCAAGGGCGTATATGGCGGCGCCCAAAGCAAGTATAAGTCCTACCCAGTTGGAGAACTTCATCGCCGCCATAGACTTGCGCCATCGCTCCTGCATTGCATAGTTCACCTGCAAGCCGTTGGTGAAATACTGCACGGCGTTTATGAGAGGCGTAAAGAGAAGCCTTACGGCAGGGATTATTCCCCTGACGAGCTTCATCACGCCGTGGAAAAGAGCCGTCGCCTTAGTCGCCATGACAGTATGGTAGTTGTAGACGAGCATAATGGCATTGTAGGCGGCGATGGCAATCACACCTGCGGCAATCTCACGGCGGTACTTTATGAAGAAATCCACCATAGCCGAAAGGGCTTTGAGTGCTATGGTCGAGGAAGAAATGACAAGCCGCATGACCGGTTGTAATTTCTCACCGAGTTCAACGGCAATCTCGTTGACGCGCTTCTTCGCCTTTTCAAGACCCGCCATTACCGTATTGTTCTGCACCTCGAACTCCTTGTCGATAGAAGTGGCTTCCTCGAAGGCTTCGTTGGCGACAAGCTGCTGGGCCTTGACCTCGGAGATATGGTTGGCGAGAGTCGAGAGGGCCGATATGGCACGGGAGCCGTTCTCGCCCATGTCCTTGAACATCGGAGAGAGGACATCCATGTTGCCCGCCTGTTTGAGGGTCGAAAGAAACTCGATCAGAGCGGCGTTCATATCCGTTTTTACAAGGTTGGCGAACTTCTCGACATTCATACCTGCGACACGGGCATATTTGGCCGGGTCCTGATAGATGCGGACAATAACCTGCGATAGAGCCGTCGAAGATGCTTCGAGCTTCTGATTGTTCGAGTCAAGAACGGCTGCGAAGCCCATAATCTGCTGCACGGTCATGCCGGCCTGAGAGCCGACACCGCCCATGCGAGAGGCGAACTCGGCGATATAGGGAGCCGAAGCCGAACAGTTCTGCGACAACTCGTTGATAACAGAACCCACCGACAGCAGAGCCTTTTCCGTACCGAGCCTTTCTTCATCGCCGAAGATGCCCGTCAGCTTCGACAGCGTAAGCGTAGCGCCGCTGCCGAGGTCGTCAAGGGCCACATTGATTTTATCGGCTGCACGGACAAAGCCGAGGACATCTTCTTGCGAGGTCTTGCCAAGTCGTCCGGCCTCCTGGGCGAGTTGGTTAAGTTCCTCTCTCGAAGTGCGGGTGTCCATCTTCTTAAATTCCTCATTGAGCGCTTCGACCTCCTCGGCTGTCATGCCCGTAAACTTACGGACATTGGCCATCTCCTGTTCCATCTCGGCGTAGGCGTTGACAGCCTTACGCCCAGCGAGGATAAGACCCGTAATGGCGGCTCCGACAGCAAGGAGAGCCACCTGCCACTTGTTGATCCAGTCTATTATGCGGTCGGAAAGTGACTGCTGTTCGCGCATAGTATCATTTACACGGTCAATCTCCGCTTTAACCGCCTTGATTTTAGCGACATGAGCATCCCAAGCGGCGGTGCCGCGCTCGATGCCGTTCAACTCGTTTTTGAGTTGCCGGAGGGCTTTGTTAAGCTCCTTCGGAGTCGCTTTGTCAAGGCGGCGGAGAACATTCTCGACGGAGGCCGACGAACCTCTTAGCTGGTCCATAAGGCGGTTGGTCTGGTTCAGCTCGCGCTGAAGTTTCTTCATCGTGGCCTTGTCGCCCGCAGCGGCGGCTTTTGCCAACTGCTTCTCCAGACGCTTCGCATCCTTTTCGAGCGATGACAGCACCTTTTCGGCCTGCTTGCCGTTCACGGAGAGAACGACATTGGCGGTAGATGTATAGTTTGCCATAAAATGCGATATTTGTTGGTTTTCCCGGCAAATATCGGCACGGCTTGAAGCACGCGAAAAGACGGAAAGGGTTGGTGTCGGGCAGGATACAGGGCCGACGGGAGGGTG
>URWH01000035.1 GCA_900551515.1 uncultured Porphyromonadaceae bacterium | reverse complement strand
CTGTCGGACCCTTGATGTTGAGGATGTCGGCCGGCGTGATGGCGCCGTCGGAGAGGGGTGTGCCGGCGCGCACGTAGTCGTTTTCCTGAACAAGGATCTGTTTCGACAGAGGCACGAGATATTTCTTGACTTCACCCAGACGCGATGTGACGGAGATCTCGCGGTTGCCGCGTTTCACTTTGCCGAAGTTGACTTCGCCGTCGATCTCGGCAACGATAGCCGGGTTGGACGGGTTGCGTGCTTCGAAGAGCTCGGTGACGCGGGGCAGACCGCCGGTGATATCGCCTGCGCTGCCGGAAGCGCGCGGAATCTTGACGAAGATTTCGCCCGGCTTGAGTTCGGCGCCTTCATCGACCATGAGGTGAGCACCCACAGGGAGAGCGTAGGTCTTGACAACCTGGCCGTTGGCGTCGAGGATGTTGGCTTCGGGCACTTTCGAGCGGTCCTTCGATTCGATGATGATCTTTTCGCGCAGACCGGTCTGTTCGTCGGAGTCGACGCGGTAGGTGATGTTTTCAAGGAGGTTGACGTACTGAACTTTACCGCCGGCTTCGCTGCAGATTACGGCATTGAAGGGGTCCCATTCGCAGATCACGTCGCCTTTCTTGATTGTGGCGCCGTTGTCGAAGTAGAGTTTCGAGCCGTAGGGAATGTTGGCGTTGGTGAGCATCATCTTGGTGTTGGGATCCATGATGCGCATTTCGGCAAGACGGCCGATGACCACTTCAACGTTGCGTCCCTTGGCGTCGACTTCGTCGGTCTTGACGGTGCGGAGCTCGTCGATTTCGAGGATGCCTTCATAGCGCGAGGTGACCGAAGAAACGGCTGCGATGTTGGATGCGACACCACCGACGTGGAACGTACGGAGGGTGAGCTGTGTACCCGGTTCGCCGATCGACTGTGCGGCGATGACGCCGACAGCCTCGCCTTTCTGTACGAGGCGGTTGTTGGCCAGGTTGCGGCCGTAGCATTTTGCGCACACACCTTTTTTGCTTTCGCAGGTGAGCACCGAGCGGATCTCGACGGATTCGATCGGCGATGCGTTGATGCGGTCGGCGGCGTCGTCGTTGATCTCTTCGCCGGCGGCTACGATCACTTCGCCCGAGATCGGGTCGATGATGTCGTGAACCGAAACGCGGCCGAGGATGCGTTCGCCGAGCGAGGCAACCACCTCGTCGTTGTTCTTGATTTCGGTGCAAACGAGGCCGCGGAGCGTGCCGCAGTCTTCCTCGTGGATGATGACATCGTGGGCCACGTCGACAAGACGGCGGGTAAGATAACCGGCGTCGGCTGTCTTGAGGGCCGTATCGGCAAGACCTTTACGTGCACCGTGGGTGGAGATGAAGTATTCGAGCACCGAGAGGCCTTCCTTGAAGTTGGCGAGAATCGGGTTTTCGATGATCTGGCCGCCTTCGGCGCCTGATTTCTGAGGCTTGGCCATAAGGCCGCGCATGCCGGAGAGCTGACGGATCTGGTCTTTCGAACCACGGGCGCCCGAGTCGAGCATCATGAACACAGGGTTGAAGCCCTGCTGGTCGGCCGAGATCTGCTTCATGAGGGTGTCGGCGAGGCGGGCGTTGACGTGTGTCCAGATATCGATGATCTGGTTGTAGCGTTCGTTGTTGGTGATGAAGCCCATCGAATAGTTGTTCATCACTTCCTGAACCTGCTCGTAGCCTTCGCGCACGTATTCTTCTTTTTCCTTCGGGATGATCACGTCGCCGAGGTTGAACGACAGACCGCCGCGGAATGCCATGTAGTAGCCGAGGTTCTTGATGTCGTCGAGGAACTGTGCCGAGCGGGGGATACCGCATTTTTTGATCACCTTGGAGATGATGGTGCGGAGCGATTTCTTCGACAGGATCTCGTTGACGTAGCCGATTTCCTTGGGGACGTACTGGTTGACGAGCACGCGGCCCACGGAGGTGTTTTCGACGAGATGCGTGATGGGGTTGCCCTGCTCGTCGATGTCGTCGACCACCACCGAAACGGGAGCGTGGAGTGTCACGCGGCCTTCGTTGTAGGCGATCTGTGCTTCTTCGGGACCGTAGAATTTGAGCCCTTCGCCTTTGTCGCCTTTGCGGAGCTTGGTGATGTAGTAGAGACCGAGTACCATGTCCTGCGACGGCACGGTGATAGGAGCGCCGTTCGCGGGGTTCAGGACGTTGTGCGAACCGAGCATGAGCAGCTGGGCCTCCAGAATGGCGGCATTGCCCAGGGGAAGGTGCACGGCCATCTGGTCACCGTCGAAGTCGGCGTTGAATGCCGTACATGCGAGCGGGTGGAGCTGGATGGCTTTGCCTTCGATCATGCGGGGCTGGAAGGCCTGGATGCCGAGGCGGTGCAGTGTCGGGGCGCGGTTGAGCAGCACGGGATGGCCTTTCATCACGTATTCGAGGATATCCCATACGACGGGTTCCTTGCGGTCAACGATTTTTTTGGCCGATTTGACGGTCTTGACGATGCCGCGTTCGATGAGTTTGCGGATGATGAAGGGCTTATAGAGTTCGGCAGCCATGTTTTTGGGGATGCCGCATTCGTGCATTTTGAGTTCGGGGCCAACGACGATTACCGAACGGGCCGAATAGTCGACGCGCTTGCCCAGCAGGTTCTGACGGAAGCGGCCCTGCTTGCCCTTGAGCGAGTCGGAGAGCGATTTGAGCGGGCGGTTGGCTTCGGTCTTCACGGCCGACGATTTGCGCGAGTTGTCCAGCAGCGAGTCGACGGCTTCCTGCAGCATGCGTTTCTCGTTGCGGAGGATCACTTCAGGAGCTTTGATCTCGATGAGGCGTTTCAGACGGTTGTTGCGGATGATCACGCGGCGGTAGAGGTCGTTGAGGTCGCTGGTGGCGAAACGGCCGCCGTCGAGGGGCACGAGCGGACGGAGCTCAGGCGGGATGACGGGCACGGCCTGAAGGATCATCCATTCGGGTTTATTGCGTCCGCGCGATGCACGGAACGATTCAACGACCTGCAGACGCTTGAGCGCCTCGGTCTTGCGCTGCTGCGAGCCGTCGGTGTCGGCCTGGTGACGCAGCTGATACGACAGATCGTCGAGGTCGAGACGCAGCAGCAGATCGTAGATAGCTTCGGCACCCATCTTGGCAATGAACTTGTTGGGATCGGTGTCCTCAAGCATCTGGTTTTCTTTGGGAAGCTTGTCGAGGATGTCGAAGTATTCTTCCTCGGTGAGGAGGTCGAGGGGCTGCACATCTTCCACAACGCCGGGCTGGATCACCACGTAGCGTTCGTAGTAGATGATGGCGTCGAGCTTCTTGGAGGGAAGACCGAGCAGATAGCCGATCTTGTTGGGGAGCGAGCGGAAATACCAGATGTGGGCCACGGGCACTACGAGCTTGATGTGGCCCATGCGTTCGCGGCGCACTTTCTTTTCTGTCACTTCAACACCGCAGCGGTCGCACACGATGCCTTTGTAGCGGATGCGTTTGTATTTTCCGCAGTGGCATTCATAGTCCTTGACAGGACCGAAGATGCGTTCGCAGAAAAGGCCGTCGCGTTCGGGCTTGTAGGTGCGGTAGTTGATGGTTTCGGGTTTCAGCACCTCACCGCTCGACTTCTCGAGGATTTCCTCGGGCGAAGCCAGGCCGATGGTGATTTTGGAGAAACCGCTTTTTATTTTGTTGTCTTTTCTAAAAGCCATAAGTTTAGATGTTGACTGGGAGATACAATATGGTGAGAGAAACTACGATGCGAATCGCGGATTATTGTTCGAGGTTGATGCTCAGACCAAGGCCGCGGAGCTCGTGGAGAAGCACGTTGAGCGATTCGGGGATTCCGGCCTGAGGCATCGGATCGCCCTTGACGATGGCTTCGTAGGCTTTGCTGCGGCCGTTGACGTCGTCGCTCTTGATGGTGAGGATCTCCTGGAGCACGTGGGCTGCGCCGAATGCTTCGAGCGCCCACACTTCCATCTCGCCGAAGCGCTGGCCGCCGAACTGTGCCTTACCGCCCAGAGGCTGCTGGGTGATGAGTGAGTACGGGCCGATGGAGCGTGCGTGCATCTTGTCTTCGACCATGTGTCCGAGTTTGAGCATGTAGATCACACCTACGGTTGCCGGCTGGTCGAAACGCTCGCCCGTACCGCCGTCGTAGAGATATGTCTTGCCGTAGCGCGGCAGGCCCGCCTTGTCGGTCCAGGCGTTGAGGTCGTCGAGGGTGGCGCCGTCGAAGATAGGTGTGGCGAATTTCTCGCCGAGCTCGCGGCCTGCCCATCCGAGAACGGTTTCGAAGATCTGGCCCAGGTTCATACGCGAAGGCACGCCCAGAGGGTTGAGGACGATGTCGACGGGGGTGCCGTCGGCAAGGAACGGCATGTCTTCCTGACGTACGATGCGGCTGACGATACCTTTGTTGCCGTGACGGCCGGCCATCTTGTCGCCGACGCTGATCTTACGTTTCTTGGCCACATACACTTTAGCCATCTGCATGATGCCCGAGGGGAGGTCGTCGCCGATGGAGATGTCGTTTTTCTTGCGGCGAAGCTCGGTTTCGATCTCTTTCTTCTTGCGGAGATAGTTGACGATGCAGTCGCGGATCATCTCGTTTTTGTGAGCATCGGTGGTCCATTTGCTCAGGTTGATGGTGTCGTAGTCGATGTCGCGGAGAATGGCGGCGGAGAATTTCGCGCCTTTGGCCACGATGTCGGTGCCGAGGAAGTCCTTGACACCCTGCGAAGTCTTGCCCGAGGTGAGGGTCATGAGTTTGCCCACGAGCACATCCTTGAGTGCGTCGAGCTTTTCTTCATATTCCTCGTCGAGCTTCGGAAGCACGGCGTTGGCGCTTTTGCTTTTCTTCTTTTTGGCGGCACGCGAGAAGAGGTTGGTGCCGATGACAACGCCCTTGAGCGACGGCGAAGCTTTGAGCGATGCGTCCTTGACGTCGCCGGCCTTGTCGCCGAAGATGGCGCGGAGCAGCTTCTCTTCCGGTGTCGGGTCGCTCTCGCCTTTAGGCGTGATCTTGCCGATCATGATGTCGCCGGGCACAACGTGTGCGCCGACGCGGATGATGCCGCGGTCGTCGAGATCCTTGGTGGCGTCTTCGCTTACGTTGGGGATGTCGGAGGTGAGCTCTTCCATGCCGCGCTTGGTCTCGCGCACTTCGAGCGAATATTCGTCGACGTGGACTGATGTGAGGATATCCTCGCGCACCATGCGTTCGTTGAGCACGATGGCGTCCTCATAGTTATATCCTTTCCAGGGCATGAATGCCACCTTGAGGTTGCGGCCCAGAGCCAGCTCGCCGTTCTCAGTCGAATAGCCTTCGGTGAGGATGGTGCCTTTGCTTACGCGCTGGCCTTTGTGGCATATCGGGCGGAGGTCGATGGTAGTGCTCTGGTTGGTCTTGCGGAATTTCGGGATCTTGTATTCTTTGACGGCGTCTTCGAATGCCACGAATTCCTGGTCGGGAGTGCGGTCGTAGCGGATGCGGATCACGGTGGCGTCGACAAATTCAATGGTGCCTTCGCCTTCGGCTGTGATCTGTGTGCGCGAGTCGCGGATAAGCTGGCCTTCGAGGCCGGTGCCCACGATAGGAGCCTCACTGCGCAGCAGCGGCACTGCCTGACGCATCATGTTCGATCCCATGAGGGCGCGGTTGGCGTCGTCGTGTTCGAGGAACGGGATGAGCGAAGCGGCTATCGAAGCGATCTGTGTGGGCGAAACGTCCATGAGTTCCACCTGTTCGGGCGCCACGATAGGGAAGTCGGCGTCGAGACGCGCTTTGACGCGGTCGTTGACGAAAGAGCCGTCGTCGTGAAGCGGTGCGTTGCCCTGGGCAATCACCTTGCCTTCTTCGATTTCGGCGGTGAGATAGATGATCTCGTCGTTGTTGAGGTTGACCTTCTTGTCCTCCACCTTGCGGTAAGGCGTCTCGATGAAGCCGAGGTCGTTGATCTTGGCATAGACGCAGAGCGACGAGATAAGGCCGATGTTCGGGCCTTCAGGCGTCTCGATAGGACAGAGGCGGCCATAGTGGGTGTAGTGTACGTCGCGCACTTCGAAGCCTGCGCGTTCGCGCGACAGACCGCCGGGGCCGAGGGCCGACATACGGCGTTTGTGAGTGATCTCGGCCAAGGGGTTGGTCTGGTCCATAAACTGCGACAGCGCGTTGGTGCCGAAGAATGTGTTGATGACCGACGAGATGGTCTTGGCGTTGATGAGGTCGATAGGGGTGAACACCTCGTTGTCACGCACGTTCATGCGTTCGCGGATCGTACGCGACATGCGGGCCAGACCTACGCCAAACTGGTTGTAGAGCTGTTCGCCGACGGTGCGCACGCGACGGTTGCTCAGGTGGTCGATATCGTCGACATCGGTCTTCGAGTTGATCAGCTCGATGAGATATTTGATGATGGCGATTATATCCTCCTTGGTGAGCACCTTCACGTCCATCGACGTGGTGAGCCCGAGTTTCTTGTTGATGCGGTAGCGTCCCACTTCGCCGAGGTCGTAGCGCTTCTCAGAGAAGAAGAGGTTGGTGATCACCTCGCGGGCGCTTGCATCGTCCGGCGGCTCGGCGTTGCGGAGCTGTCGGTAGATGTACTGGATGGCTTCTTTCTCTGAGTTGGAGGTGTCCTTCTGCAGAGTGTTGAAGATAATGGAGTAGTCGCTCGTGTTGGCGTCCTCTTTGTGCAGCAGGATTGTCTGTGCGCCCGAGTCGAGTATCTCCTGGATATGGTGTTCCTCGATCACTGTTTCGCGGTCGATGAGCACCTCGTTGCGGTCGATCGATACAACTTCGCCGGTGTCTTCGTCAACGAAGTCTTCCACCCACGTCTTGAGCAGGCGGGCGGCGAACTTACGGCCGATGCATTTCTTGAGGTTTGTCTTGGTGACTTTGACTTCTTCAGCCAGACCGAATATTTCAATGATGTCCTTGTCGCTTTCCAGACCGATAGCACGCAACAGGGTGGTCACGGGCAATTTCTTCTTGCGGTCGATGTAAGCGTACATCACATTGTTGATGTCGGTAGCGAATTCTATCCATGAGCCTCTGAACGGGATGATACGGGCCGAATAGAGTTTTGTGCCGTTGGCATGGGTGCTTTGTCCGAAGAACACGCCCGGCGAACGGTGAAGCTGCGACACAACGACGCGCTCGGCACCGTTGATTACAAACGTGCCCTTCTCGGTCATGTAGGGGATGAGGCCGAGATACACATCTTGTATCACCGTTGCAAAGTCCTCGTGGTCAGGGTCGGTACAGTATAATTTTAATTTGGCTTTGAGGGGTACGCTGTAAGTCATGCCGCGTTCCAGACATTCTTCAATTGAATAGCGCGGCGGATCGATATAATAGTCGAGAAACTCGAGCACGAAATTGTTGCGAGTGTCGGCAATCGGGAAGTTCTCGGCAAATACTTTGTACAAGCCCTCGTTGTTGCGTTTTTCCGGCGGAGTGTCAAGCTGCAGGAAATCGCGGAACGATTTGAGCTGCACCTCCAGAAAGTCGGGGTAAGGCAGAGGATTCTTTACCGACGCAAAGTTTACACGGGGTTTATTTTCTGTTACTGACATCTAAAATATTACTAAGGTTAAAGAACTCAAATAAAATTGAACACACAAAAGGTTAAGTATTCGCCTTTCGCGGCGATACTTAACCTATGTACCTGATTGACAGGCGATATTATTTAAGTTCGACTTCAGCGCCTGCTTCTTCGAGTTCTTTCTTCAGTCCTTCAGCTTCAGCTTTGGCGAGGCCTTCTTTCACTACAGAGGGTGCGCCGTCAACGAGTTCTTTAGCTTCTTTCAGGCCAAGACCGGTCTGAGCTTTAACTACTTTCACAACGTTGAGCTTGCTTGCGCCGGCTGATTTCAGAACTACGTCGAATGAAGTTTTTTCTTCAGCAGCGGGTGCGCCGGCTGCGGGACCGGCAGCAACTGCAACAGCTGCGGCGGCGGGTTCGATGCCATATTCGTCCTTCAGGATCTGAGCAAGTTCGTTTACTTCCTTTACCGAGAGGTTAACTAATTGTTCTGCAAAAGCTTTTAAATCTGCCATTTTTGTATGATTTTATTTGTTATTTACTTAGTAGAGTTGATTATGCTTCTTTTTTTGATAAAGTCTCAAGGATGCCATGAAGCTTGGTGCCACCCGAGGTAAGTGCCGAAATCACATTCTTTGCAGGCGACTGCAGCAGAGCCACAACGTCGGCGATAAGTTCGTTCTTGCTCTTGATTGTTGCAAGAGTGTCGAGCTGATCGGCGCCGAAGTAAACGGTTTCTTCTACGTAGGCTGCCTTGAATGCGGGGAGAACGTCGTCTTTCTTCACGAAATCCTTGATGAGCTTGGCAGGCACGTTTGCCACCTGTGTGCACATCAGTGAAGTCGGACCAGCGAGTGCGGGATACAGTTCAGAGTAATCACCGTCGAGCTGCTCGAGAGCCTTGTGGAGAAGGGTGTTTTTAACCACCATCAGTTTCACTTCGGCCTTGGCGCATGCACGGCGAAGCTGACTTGTCTTCTCAGCGTTGAGGCCGGCGGTTTCTACAAGGTAGAAGTTGGGATACTCCTTGAGGGTCTGAGCGATTTTCTCTATTGCTATTGATTTATCTTCCTTTCTCATTGTCGTAATTCTTTTTTGCGATTATTCATCGATCGTCTTGGCGTCGACTTTAACGCCCGGACTCATCGTGGATGAAAGATAAATGCTCTTGATATATGTACCCTTAGCGGTTGCGGGCTTGAGCTTGATCAGTGTGTTGATAAACTCGCGCGCGTTTTCCTTCATCTGCTCGGGTGTGAAGCTAACTTTGCCGATTGAAGAGTGGATGATGCCGTTTTTGTCAACCTTGAAGTCGATCTTGCCTTTCTTCACTTCTTCTACAGCTTTCGATACGTCGTTGGTCACTGTGCCGCTCTTGGGGTTAGGCATCAGGCCGCGCGGTCCGAGGATTCGGCCCAGCGCACCGATCTTACCCATGATTGCGGGCTGTGTGATGATCACGTCGACGTCGGTCCAGCCGCCTTTGATCTTTTCGATATATTCGTCAAGACCAACATAGTCGGCGCCGGCTGCCTTGGCAGCGGCTTCTGCGTCGGGGTTGCAGAGCACGAGCACGCGCACCTGCTTGCCTGTTCCGTGGGGCAGTGTCACCACGCCACGTACCATCTGGTTTGCCTTTCGGGGATCAACGCCAAGACGCACATCGATGTCAAACGAAGCGTCAAACTTGGTATAAGTGATTTCTTTTACCTTTGCAGCCGCTTCTGCGAGTGTGTAGGTCTTCCCAGCTTCAATCTTACCGAGGGCCAACTTTTGGTTTTTTGTAAGTTTACTCATCTGTGTTTCAATTGAAGTTTATTAGTTATTTGCAGGGAATGTACCTTTGACGGTGATACCCATACTTCTGGCTGTACCAGCTACCATGCGCATTGCCGATTCTACGGTGAAACAGTTCAGGTCGGGCATCTTGTCCTCTGCTATTGCCTTCACTTGCTCCCAGGTCACTTCAGCCACTTTGTTGCGGTTGGGCTGTGCCGAGCCGCTCTTGATTTTAGCGGCTTCCAGCAGCTGGATGGCTACCGGAGGAGTCTTCACGACAAAGTCGAAGCTCTTGTCCGTGTAGTAAGTGATTACTACAGGAAGCACTTTACCGGCTTTGTCCTGTGTGCGGGCATTGAACTGCTTGCAAAATTCCATGATGTTGATGCCCTTGGAACCCAGCGCGGGACCTACTGGCGGTGATGGATTTGCTGCTCCACCCTTAATCTGCAATTTGATTTGTCCAGCAATTTCTTTAGCCATTTTAATCTTAATTTTAGATATTGGTGTTCAATGTGCGGGTCAAACATCGAAATCGTCGCCAATGCGTAACCAAAGGCGGCGGTTCCTTTATCAAACTCGCTCTACTTGCGAATTTTCCAACTCAAGCGGTGTCTTGCGGCCAAAAATCTTGACCATGACTTTAAGTTTCTTCTTATCTCTGTCCACTTCTTCAATTTCCCCGGTGAAGCCGTTGAACGGACCAACGATCACTTTCACCGCCTCACCAACGAGGTAGTCGTTGATCGAGTCGACCGTGATGTCGGCCATTTCGTCGGCCATGCCGAGCATGCGCTGAACTTCGCTCTGTCGCAAAGGCTCCGGCATGGCGCCGTTGCTCTTGCCACGGAGAAAGTCAATCACATTGGTGGTGTTGCGCAGTTCATGCATAACCTCACCATGAAGAATGGCTTCAATAAACACGTAGCCGCTGTAAAGGTTTTTTTCTTTTACAACCTTCTTGCCGCCACGCACCGTAAGCACTTTTTCTGTCGGAATCAATACTTGGAAAACGTATTTGCCAAGATCGGTGTTGCGGATCTGTGCGTCCAGCACTTCCTTCACCTTGGCTTCTTTACCTGATATGGCACGCAGAACGTACCATGCTCTTTTTTCTTCGGCCATTGATCGTGTAGTTTTGAAAAGTGATTACTGATGCCGCCGATCAGCTGAAGAGCTGAGGCAGTGCATAAATTAAAGTCATTACCTGTTCAACCACCCAGTCCATCGCCCATATGATCAGTGCGATAATAACGGAAGCAATCATCACGATCAGTGCGCTTTTGATGAGCTGGTCTTTTGTCGGCCAGGATGTCTTATACCGCAATTCGGTATATGACTCTTCGATATTCGTAAATAGTTTTAATTTCTTCATTTTGTCTGTTTTGGCACGGGAAGAGAGGCTCGAACTCCCGACACCTGGTTTTGGAGACCAGTGCTCTACCGACTGAGCTATTCCCGTATCATAGATAAAAGCGGCCGTTCTGCATGGCTTTCGCCCGAAGGGCAGCCGGCCGCTTTTATTTTCGGTTTATCGTGTGCCGTGTCGTGTTGCCGACAGCGGATTTTGCGATGCCTTGATTAGTCGAGGATCTCGGTGATCTGACCCGAACCAACGGTGCGGCCGCCTTCACGGATGGCGAAACGCAGACCCTGATCGCATGCTACCGGGTTGATGAGCTCAACGTTGATTTCAACGTGGTCACCGGGCATTACCATTTCTACACCTTCGGGGAGTGTGATCTCACCGGTCACGTCAAGTGTGCGGATGTAGAACTGAGGACGATAGTGGTTGTGGAACGGAGTGTGGCGGCCACCTTCTTCTTTCTTCAGGATGTAGACAGAAGCTTTGAATTTGCTGTGGGGTTTTACAACACCCGGGTGGCAGATTACCATACCGCGACGGATATCTTTCTTGTCGATACCGCGGAGGAGCAGACCAACGTTATCGCCGGCTTCACCTTCATCGAGGAGCTTGCGGAACATTTCAACACCGGTAACAACCGATTTCATGTCTGCGCCAAGACCCATGATCTGAACTTCGTCACCTACTTTTACGACGCCGGTTTCGATACGGCCTGTAGCAACGGTGCCACGACCTGTGATCGAGAATACGTCTTCAACAGGCATAAGGAACGGTTTGTCGATATCGCGCGGAGGCAGCGGAATCCAATTGTCGACGGCTTCCATAAGTTCCATAACCTTAGCTTCCCACTGGGGTTCGCCGTTGAGGGCGCCGAGGGCGGAACCACGGATGATAGGAGTGTTGTCGCCGTCATAGTCATATGACGAAAGAAGGTCGCGCATTTCCATTTCAACGAGTTCGAACATCTCTTCGTCGTCAACCATGTCGCATTTGTTGAGGAACACAACGATGCGGGGTACGTTCACCTGACGGGCGAGAAGGATGTGCTCGCGGGTCTGGGGCATCGGGCCGTCGGTTGCGGCTACCACGATGATGGCACCGTCCATCTGTGCGGCACCTGTTACCATGTTCTTAACGTAGTCAGCGTGTCCCGGGCAGTCAACGTGTGCATAGTGACGGTTGGCGGTTTCGTATTCTACGTGTGCGGTGTTGATAGTGATACCACGTTCTTTTTCCTCAGGTGCGTTGTCGATCTGGTCGAACGACTTCACTTCAGAAAGACCGGCTTTTGCAAGCACTGTGGTGATTGCTGCGGTCAGAGTGGTTTTGCCGTGGTCAACGTGACCGATTGTACCGATGTTAACATGCGGTTTCGTTCTTTCGAATTTCTCTTTAGCCATAACTTTTTGCTATTTTTATTTGTTAAGATGATTTCGCTTTTAATCGTAACGCCACGATAGCACAAGGCACTATCGGGGCTGTCACATTTGTTTATTTTATTGGAGCCGATGGCGGGATTTGAACCCGCGACCTCTTCCTTACCAAGGAAGTGCTCTACCCCTGAGCTACATAGGCATTGTTTCTTTGAGCGGAAGACGAGGCTCAAACTCGCGACCCTCAGCTTGGAAGGCTGATGCTCTACCAACTGAGCTACTTCCGCGAATGTTGTGGGAGGAGGTGGACTCGAACCACCGAACCCGAAGGAGCGGATTTACAGTCCGCCGCAACACCACCAATCGTTGCCGTTCGCCCGGAATTTTCTTTGTATCGCCAAGAACATTAGGAAAGAAGCGGTGGGAACCTTAATCGCAAGAGCTACGCCCACAGGTGGAATCGAACCACCACACTACACCAAGTTCGCTCCGATCATTTAGCGATTCACTTCATCTTTCAGAGCCTTGCCTGCTTTGAACTTAGGTGCCTTGCAAGCCGGAATGGTAATCTCTTTTCCGTTCTGAGGATTCTTTCCGATTCTGGCAGCACGCTCAGTTACTTCAAACGTACCGAATCCAACCAACTGTACTTTTCCGCCCTTGCCGAGTTCTCCGCCGACAACTTCCACAAATGCGTTGAGTGCCTTTTCAGCATCACTCTTAGAAAGTCCGGCTTCATCAGCCATAGCCTGTACTAATTCAGCTTTGTTCATTACTTCTTGCCTCCTTTCTTGTGGTCTGCATATATGGAATATGCGATTGCAATTATTACTTCTGTGATTATCGTTGCGGCAACACCGCACCAAAATTCAGGAATATACATCTTTTTGCATCCTCTCTTGTCTGCTACCTCTGGTAGCCGTCACGGTTATGCGGTAGTCATACCGTTTCTGCACTGCACCGCCGCAC
>URWH01000034.1 GCA_900551515.1 uncultured Porphyromonadaceae bacterium | reverse complement strand
TCGGCGAGGTCGGCTATTGTGTTGAGGAGGGTTCCGTCTAAATCGAATATCACTAACATGGGTGCGGTGTCTTTATAATATATAATATATATGTGCTGTCGCTGACTGAGGCTGTAGCGGTGTCGCGGGCAAGCTGTGTCAATAATAACAATCGGGGCGGTCAGAATGGATAACCGACGGAGAAATGAAATGAGGTGTCGCGTTTCCAGCGGGGGTGTATGATGGGCCAGCGTTCCTGATTCATGGCCGGGTTATGGGCTTTGATGCCGAGGTCGAAACGGAGGAGGAAGTAACTGAAGTCCATGCGCAGGCCTATGCCGTAGGCGAGGGCTATCTGTTTCCAGAAGGTGTTGAAATGAAACATGCCGCCGGGCTGGTTCTCGTAGTTGTGGATGGTCCAGATGTTGCCGGCATCGATGAAGGCGGCGCCTTCAAACACCCAAAAGAGCTTGGCGCGGTATTCGGCCGAGAGGTCGAGGCGTATGTCGCCGCACTGGTTGATGAAGTCGGTGACGGAGTTGCGGGAGTCGAAGCTGCCGGGGCCGAGGGTGCGCACGCCCCAGCCGCGCACGCCGTTGGCGCCGCCGGCGTAGAAGCGTTTCTCAAAGGGGAGCACGCGGGAGTTGCCGTAGGGCACTCCGATGCCGAAGCCGGCGTGGAAGGCGAATGCGTGGCGGTCGGTGAGGTTGAGCGTGAGCGAATAGTCGACTTCGGCTTTGGCGTATTGTGAATACTGGATGCCGAACACGGTGTAGACGCCGTCGTCGCGACGCTGGTTGGATAGCGAGGAGATGGCGTAGAGGATGTTGCCGGCGGTTTCGGCCGAGGCGCGAAGGGTGTAGACCGAGGGCTGGAGACGGTAGCGGCCCGGCAGCGAGGTGGCTATCTGCTTGTTGGTGATGTTGATGGTGTAGCCGGTGCGCATGATGAAGTGGTCTTCGTAGCTGTAGCGCAGCAGCGGGTTGTCGGGGGCTATCTGGTTGATGAAGTCGATGGTCGATTCGGGGAGGTAGACGTAGTTGACGTCGACGAGGTCCCAGGTGCGGCGCACGCGGTTGTCGGGCGTGTTCCATTTGTATTTCCAGGCCGCGCCGGCGATGACGCGGGTGTATTCGGGGCGTTCCTGATAGTTGAACGATAGCGCCAGCTCGGTGGAGGCTTTGCTTCGCTGGCGGAAGCTGCGGCTGAGGAAGGGCATCATGTATTTGGGGAATGTGAGGCCCACTTCGGCGGCATATTCCGTGTAGCGGTCGTTGATGAGGTTGGAGAGATTGCCCGAGAGGCTCTCGTAGTTGACGCGGAATTTGGTGGTGAGCAGGTTGCTGCGCCGGGCGAGGTCGCGGTGCTGGTAGGCCACGCCGACGCCGAAACCGAAGTCGCCCTCGGAGTTGGTGCCTTCGAGTTCGAATGTTACGCCCTGCTTCTTGTTGCGTGTCAGGAAGATATAGGCGTCAAGACGTTCGGTGCCGTCGACGAATCCGGTGGGCACCATGTCGATGTTGATGCTCTTGATGATGCCGAGCTGGGCAAGCGATTCGTAGGTGCGGTTGACGGCCTCGGTGCTGTAGGACATGTCACGGTGGAGGAAGCATTTCTCTTCGAGGGCCGAGGGGAGGAGGTAGTGGTCGCGGTCGGGATAGATCACGGTGATGCCTTTGTAGTTGACGGCGTCGCCCTCGGCTCCGGCGATGTCTTCGCGTCGGAGACCGCGCGTAGAGCCGGCCACGAAGATGATGCGGTTGATGACGTAGCGGCGGTGCGTGGCTATGGAGTCGGCTTCGGAGGGCGCGCCTGCCTGGTGGCGGAGCGGGCGCGGGGGACGCACCACCATGGTGAGGTCGACGTCGAGCGACTGCTCGGCGGTGTCGGCGGTGAAGGTGATGTATTCTTTGGAGAAGCCGTAGTAGCCGGCATCGCGCATCAGGGCTGTCAGTCGGGTGCGTTCGGCGTCGAGCGCCGTGCGGTCGAGGTTTTCGCCGCGGTTGAGGGTGAAATTGGCCGAGTCGGCCATGACGATGCGTTCGATGGCGGTGTCGGAGAATTCATAGGCCATGTTGCGGATCACGTGCGCCTTGCCGGGATAGAGACGATAGTCCACGCGGATGCGCGTGCTGTCGTCGCTGACGGTGGCGTCGGCTTCGACCTGCGCGTCCATGAAGCCTTTGTTGACGAGGGCCTGGCGCAGCTGGCGGGTGGAGGCTTCCGTCAGCTCGCTGTCGTAGATCACCGGCGGCTGCCCGAGGCGGCGCAGCCAGCGGTTGTACCACCGCGTGGTGTCGCGCCCCGACATGTTGTAGACGCCGAGCTGCAGCTTGGCGAAGCCGAGCACTTTATGGTTGGGCTGCTGGCGCACATAGTTGATGAGCTCTGTGCGGTCGAGGCCGGCGGAATCGTCGACCAGGATGCTGATGTCGTCGAGCAACATCTTTCCTTCAGGCACATGACGGGTCGAGCGGCAGGCCGACAGGGCCGTCAGCAGCAGGGCTATCGCTATTATGGCGGGGATGTTTCGCGTCATGGGTTGATTTGAGATTGCAAAGTTAACGCCGCGGAGCGGATTTTGAAAGCAAAAGCGAAAAAATAACGGGCGGCAGGCAATGCTATGTGACAAAAAAGCCTTAACTTTGCACTCCGTAAAAGGCAGGCAGAACAATAGTTTCCGATATATCAATATATTACGCTTATTTCAATGAATCTTTCCTGGTTAACAGAACTCTTGGGTCCGGGCAACACATCGCTGGCGGGCACGCTGGTGCTCTATTCGTTTGTGATTGCGCTGGGTGTGTTTCTGGGCAAGCTGAAGGTGGGTAGCGTGTCGCTCGGTGTCACATTCGTGCTCTTCGTGGGCATCCTGATGGGACATATGGGCTACGTGGTCGATGCCAACGTGCTGAAGTTTGTGCGTGAATTCGGCCTCATCCTGTTCATCTTCGCCATCGGTATTCAGGTAGGTCCGGCCTTTTTCTCCTCGTTCAAGAAGGGCGGCATACGCCTCAATATGCTGGCCGTCAGCTGTATCGTGCTCAACGTAGCGATCGTGCTCACCATCTATTTCATCGATGGCAACACGAACATTAACGCTCTCGTCGGCGTGATGTCGGGTGCCGTCACCAACACCCCCGGACTGGCAGCCGCACAGCAGGCTGTTCAGGAAAACGCCAATGCCGTCGACGCCATCAACACCATGTCGATGGGCTATGCCGCTGCTTATCCTCTTGGCGTGTGCGGCATCATCGGCGCCATGTTCCTCATCAAAGCGCTGTTTAAGATCAAGATCGACAAGGAGGTCAAGGCTATGGAAGAGGAGAATGAAAAACTCCAGTCAAAGCCTAACTTTGTGTCGATCGAAGTGACGAACCATCTGATCAACGGGCGTTCGCTGCGCGAGCTGCACGACATTATCCAGTGCGATTTCGTGATCTCACGACTGATGGACCAGAGCGGCAACATCATTATCCCGACGTCACAGACGCAGATCCGCGTGAGCGACAAGCTGTTTGTGATCCTTTCGGTCAGCGACACGGCACGATTTGAATCGGTCGTGGGTCCGGAAGTGGAGATGGACTGGGAAGAGGTGACGCCGAGCCGCGTGGTTTCGCGCCGTATCGTCATCACCAAGAGCCAGTACAACGGTGTGGCTCTGGGTTCGCTTCGTCTGCATGCCGGCTATCAGCTCAACGCCACCCGCGTCAACCGCGCCGGCGTCGACCTTATCGCCTCGCCCGACCTGCGCCTTCAGATGGGCGACCGCATCACGGTTGTAGGCGACCTCAACGACATCGACCGTCTGGCCAACCGCCTTGGCAACTCGATGAAGCGTCTTAACGAGCCTAACATGATCACGATTTTCGTGGGTATCCTCTTCGGTATTATCGTGGGTTCCATCGAACTTCCGTTCAGTATGAAACTCGGTCTGGCAGGCGGTCCGCTCGTTGTGGCCATCCTCCTGAGCCGCTTCGGCTACAAGTTCAAGCTCGTCACCTACACATCATCGTCGGCCTCGCTGCTCATGCGCGAACTGGGCATCTGCCTCTTCCTCGCGTCGGTGGGCATTTCGGCAGGCGCCAACTTCGCCGAAACGGTGTTCAATCCCACGGGTATGTGGTGGGTGATCTGGGGCTTCATCATCACCTTCGTGCCTCTGGTGATTGTGGGCTGTGTTGCCCGTGGCATCTACAAGATCAATTTCTTGACTATCATGGGTATGTTCTCGGGCGGCTATACCGATCCTCCGGCTCTGGCTTACGCCAACAACGCCACCGGCAACGATGCTCCGGCCGTGTCGTATTCGACCGTCTACCCGCTCACGATGTTCCTGCGCGTGGTCGCGGCTCAAGGCCTGATCATAGCGTTCACCTGATCCATCAGCAAGCATAAAACGGCGCCGCGCCAGAACGTTGGTTTCTGACGCGGCGCTGTCTGTTTTATGCCGGATTTGTGTCACATGAAGCGGTTGAAGATGGCTTCAAGGTCGGACGAGGCTATCTCGCCTGCGTCGCGCCACACCTCTTCGCCGTTTTTGTACATCACCCATGTGGGGTAGCTTTCGACGCCGAACACGCGGTCGATCTCGGGGTGCGCGTCACCGTCGTACTGGAGTATGTTCACGCGGCCGTCGTAGACCTCTTTCAGGCTTTCGACAATCGGCATCATACGGTGGCAGTGGGGGCACCACGATGCATAGATCTCGACAAGCGTCGGTGTCGGGCCGTCGAACATATCTTGTAATGTTTTCTGATTCATGACTCTATGTGTTTTGATGCCGGTCTGGGGCGATGTTATTGCATGTCGCTCTTGGTGTCGTTGACAAATTCTTTCACTTTGGCCACGAGCGGCTCTTTCTGGTGCAGGCCGTAGCCGCGCCATAAGGCTTCGCCGTTTTTAAAGAGGATGAGCGTGGGCACCGAACGGATGTGGTAGCGGGCGGCCAGCTCGGCGTTGCGGTCAATGTCGACTTTTATCACGTTGGCGCTGTCGCCGACTTCGTTTTTCACTTGTTCAAGAATAGGGCCCTGCATGCGGCACGGACCGCACCAGGTGGCGAAGAAATCGACCAGCGTGGGTTTCGGCCGGGCGATCATTTCATCAAATTCGTTCATAAGGCATTTATGTTATATGATGGTTAATAATGGCGGTTGCAGGCGCCGGGCTGTTTTCCCCCGGAAGTTGAGGCTGCCGGAGCCGGCGTTCATTTTCAATAACAATAATCGGCGGCGGTTGGTTTTGGGAGTTTTCAAACGATTATTTTTTGCCGTTAAATGCAGATTGCTTATTTTTGTGAGAAAATAAGCAAAAGAGTCTTTATGGCACACATCAACCTTCAAGGCATGGGCGTGGCGCTTATCACGCCGTTTAAGGCCGACAAATCGATTGACTTCGAAGCATTGGGCCGCTTGCTCGATTATCAGATACAGAGTGGCGTGGACTATCTTGTGGTGCTGGGCACAACGAGCGAGAACCCGACGCTCGAGCCGGAGGAGCGTGAAGCGATCAAGCGTTTTGTCGCTTCGCATGTCGACGGGCGCGTGCCTCTGGTGCTCGGCTGCGGCGGCAACAACACGTCGGCCGTGGTGCGCGAGCTCACCTCGACCGATCTGTCGGCATTCTCGGCCATCCTGTCGGTGGTGCCTTACTACAACAAACCCTCGCAGGAGGGCATCTATCAGCACTATGCCGCCGTGGCCAAGGCTTCGCCGCTGCCTGTGGTGCTCTACAACGTGCCCGGACGCACGGGCGTCAACATGGCGCCTGAGACCACACTGCGCCTCGCTGCCGATTTCCCCAACATCGTGGGCGTGAAAGAGGCCTCCGGCAATATGGTGCAGGTGGATGAGATAATCAAGCACAAGAGCCCCGACTTCATGGTGATCTCGGGCGATGATGCCGTGACCTTCCCGCTTATCACCCTCGGCGCCGTGGGAGTCATCTCGGTGATCGGCAACGCATTCCCAAAGGAATTCTCACGCATGGTGCGGCTGGCTCTTGCCGGCGACTATGCCTCGGCTCGCACCATCCATCACCGGTTCAACGACCTTTTCGGGCTGCTTTTCGTCGACGGCAATCCCGCCGGAGTGAAGTGTGTGCTTCACGCCATGGGATTCTGCGAAAACGAGCTGAGGCTTCCCCTTGTGCCGACGCGGATCACTACACTTGAAAAAATCAATCGCGTGCTTGAAACCCTGCGGTAAAACGTCGGCCTCGTTTCATGGAATTTGCTTATATCCCCCAAAAAGCGTAACTTTGCACCGCAAACAGGTCCGGTAGCTCAGCTGGATAGAGCATCTGCCTTCTAAGCAGACGGTCCCGCGTTCGAATCGCGGCCGGATCACAGAAAAGTCACCGGGAATTTTTCCCGGTGACTTTTTTATGTATCTTTTTAATTTTGTGTTACATCCGTTACGTCTCTATTGCTCGGGTCAATACACGCGATGGTCTCGGCGTTCTCTGTTCATGGCTTCTTTGATGCTACTGTCTCTGTTGAAGTCTTGCTGTAGCTTTTTCGGTAGATTTCATTGACTTAAATTCAAACACACTCTTAAAGGACCCATTATCTTTGTGGCGTAGGCCGCTCAGACCGCCGATGGCAGTGTCGCGGTTTGGCTTAGCTTTCCCCGGGCATGGGGGGCAAGGGCGGAGATGGAGAGCGTTGGCAGGTCGGCAGGAGAGGCGACGCGGCGGAGAAAACAAAAACGGGCTGTCTCGGCGACGGCCCGTTTTGCGGTTATTGTTTCAAAAAAAAATGCTTCTTAATTACTAATGCAAGTTGTTTTATGCGGTATAGATCGGGGTGTATATTGGGTTTATTACCTAAACGAGGTAAGATTCTTTGTATTCGCTTGCAAAGGTAATGAGCTAAAGTTGGGGCACGGTGGCTATTTCGTTACAATGCTATGGCAATGGGCGGTTTGTTGGTCTATTTAACATTTTTTAAGCAACAAGTAGCGCCCGACACCGGCGAATAAAGTTGGGGCGCGGGTGCTGAGGCTTTGAGCTTCAGCTGATGGGAGGGGACGGGTAGGAGGAATGTGAGAGCGGGGGGCTTATGCGCTCTTTCGCAAGGTGAACATGAATTCGAGGCCGCCGTTGGGGCGGTTGTGGACCGACATTACGCCGCCGAGCGATTCGATGATGTTTTTGACGATCGGGAGGCCGAGGCCGGTGCCGCCGGTTTTGCGGGCGCGGCCGGCGTCGACGCGGAAGAAGCGGTCGAAGAGGTGGGGGAGGTTGGCGTCATCGACGCCACGGCCGTTGTCCCAGAAGGCGAAGGTGTAGAATTCTTTCGACTGGGCCACGAGGCGTACGCCCATGGCGGTGCCGTGGGAGTGGATCACGGCGTTTTTGATGAGGTTGGAGAGTGCGCTGGTCAGGAGGTTGGCGTTGCCGAGCACTTCGCAGTCGAGGGGCACGTCGTATTCAAATGTCATGTCGCCGGTGAGTCCTGCGGTGGAGAAGTCGTTGTCGATGGAGTAGACGATGTCGTGGAAGTTGATGGTGGTAACGGGGATGTTGCCGCTGCCTTCTTCGAGGCGGGTCATGGTGGCCACGTCGTTGAGGAGGTTGCAGAGGCGGTCGACGTTTTGCTGGGCGCGGCGCAGGAAGTAGGTGCGTGTCTTGTCGTCCATGTCGTCGGATGAGAGCACGGTGTCGAGGTAGCCTTTGATGACGCCCACGGGAGTTTTGAGCTCGTGGTTGATGTTGTTGGTCATCTGGCGTTTGATGCGTGCTTTTTCCTCGACGGCGTGGATGGCCACGTTGTGTTCGCGCTGGCTTTTTTCGAGGGCGTTGGTGCGGTCGCGGTAGAGTTTCACGATCTGGCGAGAGATGTCGCCGAGCTCGTTGTGGGGGAATTTGCTTTCGTCAAACTGCACATTATTATTATTGGCGTTGTTGGCGAAATCGCGAAGTATGCGTATGTTGTTGGTGATGTTGCGGGTGATGAAATAGGCGGTGAGCGCGGAGGCGGCGAGGAGCACTATGAGAATGGACCAGAATGTGACGTCGGTTGTGGAGAGTGATTCACGGAGCGTGGCGGTCAAGGGCATGGCCGTGTAGATGAGGAGCTTGCCGTCGTTGCTCTTTGCCGATTTGAAGTAGTAGAGCTCGCCGGTGGTGCTGGAGGCCTGGCCTTCGTAGTTGTCGTCGGATTTCTTGTTGAGCTGCCTGGCCACGAACTCTTTGTCGATGGGAGCACCGAGGTAGTAGCGCGGTGTCTTGCCGTTGTCGAAGTCGTCTTTTTCAAACACGCTGATGCGCACGCCGTCGTAGCGTGAGTCTTCGAAGGATATGCCGAGGGTGCGGATGAATTCGCCGAGGTCGTGGTCCTCGTTGGTGTTGCGTTGCTCGTAGACTGCGATGATGCGGCTGCTGAGGAGGTCGAGCTGCTGGACAATGGTGCGCTCGCGCATGTTTGTTTCGTGATTGTAGAAGTAGCTCATGAGGAAAATCACGATGAGCCACGAGAGGAGCACGATAGGCACAAATATGCGCCACCAGAAACTAAACCGTCTCTTTAAAACCATAGCCGAATCCCAGACGTGTCACGATGTTATTTCCGTAGGGGCCGATTTTTTTGCGCAGTCGGGCGATGTTGGTGTCGATGGTGCGGTTGGTCACGACCACGTCGTTGTCCCATACCTGACGGATGATTTCTTCGCGCGAATAGATGCGGTTGCGGTGGGTGAGGAAAAAGAGGAGGATGTCGAATTCGGTGCGGGTCAGGCCCATGTCTTCACCGTTGAGGAATCCGAGCTTGTCGTTGCGGTCGATGCGGAGCGTGTGGAAAGAGATGTCGGGTTCGTAGAGGCTCTGTGACACGTTGTATTCCCACTGGCGCGAGGCCTGGCTGCGGCGGAGCACGGCGCGGACGCGGGCAAGCACTTCGCTGATCACAAACGGTTTTGAAATATAGTCGTCGGCTCCGATATTGAGTCCCATTACGGTGTCGTCTTCGCCATTGAGCGCGGAGCAGAATATGAAGGGGGTGTTTTCGATCTCGGGCATGTTTTTCACCCGTTTGGCAAAGTCGAATCCGCTCAGATGCTCCATCATGATGTCGACAATGAAAAGCGAATAAGCTGATAGGTCCATTTCGAGCGCTTCTTCGGCGCTGTAGGCGCAATCGACTTCGTAGCCTTCTTTTTCGAGGTTGAATTTGAGGATCTCGCAGAGAGCCTCTTCGTCGTCGATTACTAAGATCTTAATTCTCATTGTGGTATAGGGTATAATAGAATAATTGATGTCAGGACGGTGCGACCGTCTTTTTAGCGATTGTAAAGTTACAAAACAGATGACAAAGCTATAAGTTAAACAATGTTAAAATAGCGTTTGGACCGAACCGACGGTGCGTGTGGGTGTTATAAGGGTATAATTACTATTTGCACTGTGTTTTTTTTCATGGTATTAGATTTAAGGTTAAAGATTAAGCGGCTGTCGTGAGACAGCCGTTTCGTTTTTCTGTGGGGTGAAAACACGATTTGGCGTGAATTTTTATTGTTGTTTGGAAAATTATAGCTATTTTTGAATCCGTTAATAATCCAATCTCTCCGTCGGAATGTCGGCGGAGCCACTGAATCAACCCTAAATTTCTACAAAATGGAATTGCTTGACCATGAAGCAGAAGCTGCCCGGCAGCCCGATGCTAACCCTACCGCTGAAACATCTACCGAAACAACCGTTATTGCAACCGAAGAGACTGTGAGAGAAGAAGATCGCCCGCAGCCGGCTACGGTTGAACAGCTTATCGGCCGTCTGAAAGAAATAGCCGCTATGGCCGATACGGAGATCAACGCCGATGAGGTGAGTCACATCAAGCAGCAATTCTATTATCTGCGTAATGAAGCGCGTGCTGCTGCCGAAGCTGCCGCCGAAGGCGAAGAAGCTGCCGAAGCATCTGCCGAAACTGCTGAAGCCGCCGCTGAAGGCGAAGCCGCACCGCAGGCCGATGCCGTAGAAGAGACCTTCAAGGTTCTCCTCGCTGAAATAAAAGAGAAGAAAGCTGCGATGCGCGCCCGCATCGAGGCTCAGCAGCTGGCCAATCTCGAGCGCAAAAACGCCATCATCGCCGAGATGCAGGCGATGAGCGCCGACACCGACAATGTCAACCGCCACTATCCCCGCGTCAAAGAGCTGCAGGCCGAGTTTAAGGCTATCGGCGAGGTGCCGCAGCAAAACTCAACCGAGACGTGGAAAGCCTATCAGGATGCCGTGGAATATTTCTACGACCAATGGAAGGTGAACAAAGAGCTCCGTGACTACGACTTCAAGAAAAACCTTGCCGAGAAGCAGCTGCTCATCGACGAGGCCGAAAAGCTTGGCAGCGAGTCCGATGTGGTCGTCGCTTTCCGCCGCCTGCAGGAGCTTCACGACAAATGGCGTGAGATCGGCCCTGTGGCCAAAGAGTTCAGAGAAGAGATCTGGACCCGCTTCAAAGACCTGTCGGCCGACATCAACAAACGCTATCAGGCTTTCTTTGAGGAACGCAAGAAACGCGAGCAGGAAAACCAGGACGCCAAAACCGCCCTTTGCGAGCGCATCGAGGCCATCGACATCGCGTCGCTCAAAGGATATTCCTCGTGGAACAAAGCCACACAGATTATAATAGACGCGCAGGAAGAGTGGAAAAAACTTGGCTATGCCTCGCGCAAAACCAACAACGCTCTCTTCAGCCGCTTCCGCCAGTGCTGCGACAAATTTTTCGCTGCCAAGGCCGAATTCTTCCACTCGATGAAGGATGAGCTGGCCCGCAATCTCGAGGCCAAGACCCGTCTCTGCGAGGAAGCCGAATCGCTCAAGGACAGCACCGACTGGAAATGCACGGCCGACCGCCTTGTCGAGCTGCAGAAACAGTGGAAGACCATCGGCGCCGCGCCCAAGAAACAGAGCGATCTCATCTGGAACCGCTTCCTTGCCGCCTGCGACTGTTTCTTCAACCGCAAGAAAGCCGACGCATCGTCGACCCGCAAAACCGAGCAGGCCAACCTGGCCGCCAAGCGCGATATCGTGGCTCAGCTTACGGCGCTCAACTCGCCCGAAGCCGACACCCCGCGCGACGAGGCCATAGCACGTATCAACGCCCTGCGCGCAACGTGGCAGGAGACCGGCCATGTGCCCTTCCGAGAGAAAGAAAAGCTGCATGAAGCCTACCGCGAGGTGGTGCGTCAGCTCTTTGATAAATACGACATGCATGAGACGCGTGCCCGTCAGGCTTCGTTTGAGGCATCGCTCAACGAGCTCTCGGCCGACAAGCAGAAGCTCGGCCGAGAACGCGAACGTCTGATGCGCGCCTATGAGTCGCGCCGCAATGAGCTCACCACCTATGAGAACAACCTCGGATTCTTCAACTCCAAATCGAAATCGGGCGAATCGATGCTTCGCGAAGTGCAGCGCAACATCCAGCGCCTTAAAACCGATATCGCCGATCTCGAGAACAAAATCCGCCTCATAGACACGAAGTTCTGACAGCTATCGGGTAGGTAACCTAAAACCAGACAGGCAATGACAGGGATCAATGCTCGCGGACGTTACGGACGTTATATACAGTTGATACTCAACTGTGTGGACTTCCTGATAATCAATATCGCGTTTATCATAGCAGCCCGACTGTCGCCGGAGTTTGTGGCCGAGCGCACCCGCACGGTGTGGCTCCTGGCCAACATCTCCTATCTGCCTGCCGCCTATCTCCTGGCTCACACTCAGACTACGCGCTCGATAGGCATGGAGCATGTGCTGACCAATTCGATCAAGGCGGTGGCTTTCCATGCGCCTGTGTTCATCTGCACGCTCTATTTCCTGCAGCTCGACCGCATACCGTGGGTGGCATTCGCCGAGTTTTATGGCGCGATGCTTGTGCTCTTCCCGCTGTGGTGGCTGCTTTCGCGCATCATCATCAAGTATTTCCGCCGACGCGGCCGCAATTTCAGCCGTGTGCTGATCGTGGGATCCAACCCGATGGCGCGTAAGCTCTACGACGTCATGTCGTCCGACATCGGGTTCGGCTATCGCATAATGGGCTTTTTCGACGACGCTCCCTGCTCGAGAATACCCGAGGGGATGTACCGCGGCACCATAGACGACCTTGAAACATACGTTGCCGAAAACGGCATCGATGAGATATTCTGCGTGTTGCCCGGCGATCAGGCTGACCAGATAAACCGCACGCTGCAAATAGCCGAAAACCACGTGGCGCAATATTATTATGTGCCTCAGATCGGGAAAAACGTCAACCGCAACTACGACATGTATGCCCTCGGCCCGATACCGGCGATGTCGGTGCGCCATCAGCCTCTCACGCGGTTGTCCAACCGTTTGTGCAAGCGGGCGTTTGACCTCGCGTTTTCCGGGCTGTTCATGATCGTCTCGCCGCTGATTTTCATACCGGTGGGCATAGCCATCAAGATATCATCGCCGGGCCCTGTGTTCTTCAAACAGAAACGCACCGGCTATCGCGGCCGTGAGTTTAACTGCTACAAGTTCCGCACTATGCGCGTCAATGCGGCCGCCGACACGCAGCAGGCCACGAAGGACGATCCGCGCAAGACGCGGCTGGGCAACCTGTTGCGGCGCACCAGCATCGACGAGCTCCCGCAATTTATCAATGTGCTGAAAGGCGAGATGTCGGTCGTGGGGCCGCGGCCTCACATGCTTCGTCACACCGAGCAGTATTCGCGTCTGATACAGAAATACATGGTGCGCCACTACATCAAGCCCGGCATAACAGGGTGGGCGCAGATCAACGGCTACCGCGGCCAGACCGAGGAGCTGTGGCAGATGGAAAAGCGCGTGGAGCACGACGTGTGGTATATCGAGCACTGGAGCACGATGCTTGATCTGAAGATCATTTTCCGCACCGTGTACAATGCCATCCACGGCGAGAAAAACGCATTCTGAGCTTTTTAATCACTTAACGATTGGGCCGGTTCCTGATGGGATCGGCCATTTTTGTCGTTTATTAGTATCCATCCGAAAAAAGCCGACTTGATTTTGTCAGGTCGGCTTAGGTTTTGTAG